>DIVM01000027.1 GCA_002435835.1 Firmicutes bacterium UBA6132 | reverse complement strand
AATAATTGGAACATCTGCGTGGGCTGCATAAAAAGCAGCACATATTCCTTCGGAATAATCCTGTCCTGATATAACCATTATGGTTTTTCTTCCTACTTCAGTAGTTGATGGTACTACATTAAATCTGAAATCGACTGTTTCAGCACATGCAGTATACACATCTTCAGAGCTTGTAATTCTATAAGTCGTTAGTCCAGATGACATCAACACATATTCTATACCTTGAGATATTGGTCCTACAATTAAAACTTGAGCGGGCACATTTTCGCCCGTTGGAGCGAGTCTCAATATTTCATTTAAAATTAGAGGTGGCATAAAATTTCTTTCAGTAAATAATATTGGAGCATTAATTGGATGATGAACAACACTTGAAGCAAAAACGCCATATTGCCAAGTGTCGGAAGGAACAAGTATCACTGCACGGGGACGCCAGCTTACATTTGGGCTTGGGTAAACTATATTTGTAACAGCAACATTATAATTGTACATATCATCAAAATTTACCCTTGTTGTGTCTGTTGTATCAGCAATAAGTGGGGCTGTTGGCATTTGTTGCTGCATGAATATATTATTATTTCTAAACAAAAAATTCACCTACTTTCTCTAAATAATATATGTAAAAAATAACAATTTGACATTGTAAAATAATAATACGCATGCTTTTATATTATATTAACTCTCAATATTCTGCATACGTATTACATATTTTAAATTTAATTGTGCTTTAATATTATTTTATATAATTCATGCTTTTTATGGCTGTAGTCAGCTCGTGAATTGAACTTGTTAATTGTGATAACTTTGTTTCTATGCGTACTAATAAATAAGCAGTTACCGCTATAGGAAAACCCAGATTACCAATTAACTGTATGAATTCATTCATTTGTATCACCTCCATTCACGCTCATTACCTTTCTTAATTTACCAATTGCGGTATATCTAATTGAAGTCACAGTTCTATAAGGTATATTTAAATTACTTGAAATATCTCTGATGCTAAAGTCATCTTCATAATACATTTTTAAGATTAATTGTTCTTTTTTGCTTAATAAATTTAAGTTAAATAATAGTTCATTTATTTCTTCTTTTTCAATAACCTTTTGGGCTATATCATATTTTTCAATTAATCTTGAGTTTTCTAATTCTGAATTTTGTATATCATTTAAACGCATTAACTTCCTGTATTTATAGTTGTTTCTAAAATTATTTTTATAAAAGTAATAAAGCTTTGTTTTTACATAGCCAAGAAAATGAACATGATGATTTTCATCATAATTGTTTAAGCATTCAAGTATTATAATATAACTTTCTTGCACTAAGTCCTCTACAATAATTTCTTTAAAATTATGATATTTGTAAATATTTTTATATATTAAAGGATGCAATTTTTTTAACAAAATTTCTTGGTATTTCTTGTCCCCATTTAATGATTCATGAATAATATAATTTATATCAGCTGAATTATTGACCAATTTAAAACCTCATTTATTTTATTTTATATTTTAATTATAATAAAATTTAAATTAAAGTAAAAAAGGGAAATGAGTGCAATAAGAAGCGCAAACTTAATTTTAACGGGTATTGATATAAAATAATTTCGTTGAAATTTTAAAATAAATTTTAAGAAAAAGGTGTGAAAGAGTTGCAAGATCTTTTGAAAAATAACAAAGTGGACGCTTTAATCCCAGTTTATGTGGATGATATAGGAAATTGTACGGAGATAATAGTAAATGGCGAGTCATATTTAAAAACTACAACAATTGATACTTGTATTAAAAATTTAGCGGATTATTATAATATAAGTTTATATCACAACCGCGTGAATTATGGCAAGGAGTTAGGAATTACAAACAAAGTTCCTATAGTAATAAGTGATGAGTTAATTTATATCTATATAAATGTAAGAAAACCAAAATGCGGCCATGATTCTGCATATGGGTTTATAGATGTAAAAGCAATTGATGAAATATATGAAAAAAATAAAAATGCAGTAATACACATGAAATCAGGCAGAATAATAGAGACAAGACAAAGTGTTGCTTCATTAAAAAAATCAATTTTGTATGCAAGATTAATAAGAGAAATTTATAAAGAGAGACATCATAAAAAGTAAAAAATCAAGACTGTCCTTATATTTTTGGACAGTCTTTCATTTTTTTAAAATTTGAAATTTGAAATTTAAAATTTAAAATTCTTCATCACTAAATACTTCTATACCATTTTCGCGTAAAAGTTTAGTAGTCAAGCCTTCACCTTTTATAAGGGTTTTGTTAAAACTACCATTATATATAAAATGACTTCCACATGATGGACTTTTTTCTTTTAATATAGCTTTTTTAATATTATAATGCTTAGCTATTTTTAATACTTCATTAGCTCCGTTTAAAAAATTTTCTGTTTTATTTTCATTTTCAATATTAATAACTTTGTTTTCTTTTATTTCACAGGGAAGTCTTGGTGTGCTCATACCACCCATAACTTCAGGGCATACCATAATTACTTTCTTATCATCTACTAATTTTTTAATATTATCTTGTATAGACGGTTTTCCATCATACCTACAATACTCTCCACAAAGACATGCACTTACTATATATTCATATTCATTATTTTGGGTCATTTTGTATCCTTCTTAGTTAATTTTATTTTAAGTGATAAATTCAATTCATTATTAATAATTTTGCATAAAACTATTTTATAATCATTATAATATTATTTTTGTAATTTTTAAATATACATTATGAAAAAAATTAACAAAAAACAACTTAAATTTTATTAAGTAAGTTATAACATTAATTTAACTAATTTGATTTTTTTCTACAAACTTCTCAAAAACAGAAGGTTTGTTCTTTGATTTAATAAGTTATCCACAGCTGTGGACAAAATTGTTAACAACTTTGAAAAAAATTGAAATATTAGCATTAGATTTGTTTAATTTTTTTCATGAAAAAATATTAAAAAAATTTTTGTTGAAATTTAAATGATCAAAAATACGGGGTTATTAACAAGTTGTCCACTGCTGTGGACAAACCATGTTAATAAGTTAAATATTACTAAATATTTTATACAGAATATTTATGAATTAAAATAAAAAATTATATTAACGACACGATTCGACATACATACAGTTTTTTGTATTATATAATATATTTATTCCGGGATTCATTTTGGGGGAAATGAAATTGTCGATATGCTTGATATGGGTTGAAAAAATAAAGCATGGAATGAACATAAGAGTAACATATAATTAAAGGGAATATTCGGGGGAATATTTGATCGGACAACAAAAGACGCAATCATCGCTGATTGCGTCTTTTGTTGTATATTTTTATTAATTATGGAGGGGATATATCCAATCTACAACTATTATATTATTATATTTTTATATTATTAGGTTTTTATGCTTGTTTTATAATTCTGGTTCAATTAAACCGTAATTTCGATCATTTCTTTTATAAACTACATTTACTTCTTCAGAATCAGCATTTAAGAATACAAAGAAGTTATGTTTTAATAAATCCATTTGTAAAATCGCTTCTTCTATACCCATTGGTTTAATAGCAAATTTTTTCGTTTTTACTACTTTAAATTCATCTTCATCTTCTTCTATATCCAATGGTTCAATATTTTCAAACCTAACTGAATCATTATATTGATGTTTAGATTCCAGTTTTGTTTTATATTTTCTAATTTGCATTTCTAAGGCTTCTACTGCTTCATCTATTGAATTATACATATCATCAGATTCTTCTTCAACACGTAATATTTTATTATTAAACGGAATAGTCACCTCAACTTTTTGAACTTTTAAAGCTTTATGATTTTCGATACTGAGTACTACTTTAGATTCCACATCTTGTTGGAAAAATTTTTCTAATCTTTTGATTTTTTTAACTGTTGTCTCCCTTAATGCGTCTGTTAGTTGCATGTTCTTTCCAAATACATTTACTTTCATGCAATCAACTCCTTTCGAGTTAATAAATTATTGTTTTTTTGATATAATTAAATAATACCCTAAAAAAGATGACGTAAACATCGAATTGAAAATTTTTTTAAAAAATATTTACCTATCATATAAACTTTTTCCGTAAGAGTCTATAACTACTATAGCTGGGAAATCTTCAACATACAATTTTTGAATAGCTTCTGTTCCTAAATCTTCATAACAAATAAGTTCTTTAGATTTTATTGATTTTGATATTAAAGCAGCAGCTCCGCCTATTGCACCAAAGTAAACTGCTTTATAAAGTTTCATTCCTTCAATTACTTCTTTAGATCTTAATCCTTTACCTATCATTCCCTTAAGTCCTTTTTTTAGCAGAGGTAAAGTATAAGCATCCATCCTATAGCTTGTAGTTGGTCCAGCAGGCCCTATAACATAATTTGGTTTTGCAGGAGCAGGTCCAACATAGTAAATTGTTTCATTTTGAATGTCGAAAGGTAAATCTTCACCATTAAGTAAAAGTTCGCATAATCTTTTATGAGCAGCATCTCTGCCAGTATAAATATAACCAGTTAAAAGTACATTATCACCAGCATGCAGTTTTTCTATAACCTCATCATTTAGAGGTAATGATAATTTAATTTCCATTATAAATAGTCCTTTCCCTTTATTTTAAAAAGTAATAGAATCATGCCTATATGCATGGCAGCAAATATTTACTGCAACAGGCAAACCAGCTATATGAGTTGGAAAATATTCTATATGCACAGAAAGTGCGGTTGTATTTCCACCAAATCCTGCAGGTCCTATGTTTAATTTATTTATTTCATTAAGTAATTCTTTTTCAAGTTCTGCATATTTTTCTGATTTATTATGTTCTTTAATTTCTCTTGATAATGCTTTTTTAGCTAAATAAGCGCATTTTTCAAATGTACCACCAATACCAACTCCAACAACTATTGGAGGACATGGATTTGGACCAGCATTTTTTACAGTATCTAATATAAAATTTTTAACTCCTTTAACACCATCGGAAGGTTTAAGCATTTTAATAGCGCTCATATTTTCACTTCCAAAACCTTTAGGAGCGACTGTAATTTTGATTTTATCGCCTGAAACTATTTCAGTATGTATTATTGCAGGTGTATTGTTTTTTGTGTTTTTACGGTCAAATAAAGGATCATCGACTACGGATTTACGAAGGTATCCTTCATCATAAGCCTGTCTTACACCTTCATTAACAGCATCATTTAAATTTTCACCAGTTAAATTAACGTCTTGACCAATTTCAAGGAAAATAACAGCCATTCCTGTATCCTGGCACATAGGAATTTGTTCATTAAAAGCTATTTCATCATTTTTTATAATTTGTTGTAGTACTGACTTTGAAACTTGATTATTTTCATTTTCACAACTTTCTTTTAAAATATTTAATGTTTTATCACCAATATTATAACTTGCATTCAACAAAAGCATTTTAATATTTTCAGTAATTAAATTTGTATCAACACTTCTCATAATATAAATTCTCCCTTTCAAAAATTTAGGGATTTAGGGACGGACCTTTCGCTGCTTAGGGACGGACCCTTTTCTGCAAAAGGTCCGTCCCTAAATCGCCCGTCTATAAATCATCCGATATCTGATTAATTATAATATAAATATGTAAATAAAAAAAGATGTTTTATAATTTAAACATCTTTTTATGATTTCATTATTTTTTTCTGTTATTCAACGTTGTAAGCTACTTGTGATTTCTTTTTTGATCTTCTTTTTAAGTTTTGTGTGTATTCAAAAGTTGCTAAGTATTTATCCACATAACTAACAATCCATGCTTCTTTTGATTTTGGTAAACCAAATGGAAACATATGTCCTTTTATTATGTTTTCTTCTTTTTCATTTAAGTCAAAGAATTGCTTTGCATTATCAAATGCTATGATTGGGTGCACTATAGCATGTTGAATTGAATCTGAAATAATTCTTAAACTAAAGCATTTTTTAAATTTATATAAGAAAAAGTCATGTAATAGGGCTCCCCTAATTGTAGAAACCCAATCCAAATCATTTTTA
Source organism: Firmicutes bacterium UBA6132 (assembly GCA_002435835.1). The sequence continues at coordinate 43,620 of DIVM01000027.1, read as the reverse complement.
TATGCCATTTTGTATGCATGGTATGCAACCATTAATGAATGTTCATATACGCTTTTGTCATGATGTTTTAAATATCTCATTTGTTGATATTCGTCATGCTCAATTATTGGACGAGCAATTTCCATAAATCTATTATCGAAATAAACCATTGGTCCATCCTTTGCTTAATAATTTATTTTAGTTTATGTCATCCAATGTAAAGTAAGTACCTTAATATCATATTACAGTCACAAATCATTTGCAAGTTAAAATTGCATTAAAAAAAAAATAATATAAAAATAATGCTATTTGATAAAATTAGACAAAAAAATTAGTAGCAAGTGTTTAGAGTAGTATATTTAGGGGTATAAATTAAATATTAAAAGAAGCATAAAAAAAGCCGCTTGTTAAGCGGCTAATTTATAACTAAATTTGAGTTATCTGTATTGTGTTCCGATGTAGTTTGCAGGATTTACTATTTCTCCATATCTTCTTACTTCGAAATGTAAATGTGGTCCTGTTGCGACTCCTGTTGCTCCAACTGCTGCAATAACTTCTCCTTGATATACTTTTTCTCCTGTTGTTACATAAAGTGCGCTAGCATGTGCATATCTTGTAGTGTATCCGCCACCATGGTCTATATCAACTACATAACCATAGCTTCCTGAATAACCTGCAAATGTAACTGTACCGCCATCAGCAGCTTTTATTGGTGTTCCTGTTGGAGAAGTCATATCTTGACCTAAGTGGAAACCACCGCTTCTTGAGCCAAATCTTGATGAAATACTCGAACCTGGTAGAGGATTAATAAAATATCCCGTACCTTTTTTTGGTGGTGGATCCTGTGTCCCTGTAACAATAATTTCAGTTTGAGGACTTTCAATTACTTGTTCTTTCAAAACTTCTTTAGCTATTTGTATTCCATTTTTCTCAGTTACTAAAGCATCTATTTTAGATTTTCCGTAATTTCCTTCTTGTTTTACTGTTTTTTCATCATTGAACATATAAGAAACATATTCATATTTTGTTTCAAATTCTATTTGTTCTTCTTGAGATACTTTTCTTATAACTTCAACATTTGCTAATGGTTTTGGAATCATTAAATTTAATTCTTCACCAATTTGAATCATTTCTGAATCAACTGAAGGATTTGCAGAAATCAATTCATCCAGGGTCATATTGTGCCTTTCGGCTATGGTCCAATATGTATCGCCTTCTGAAACTATGTATTTTTGATTTTCATTTGTTCCTTCTATTATGTAATTTTCTAATTCTTCAGATGTTTTTAATTGACTGTTATTAATCTTTATTTGAGCAATTTCAATATTTTCTATTATTTTCACTTCAACTATGGACTTTGGATCATAACTATTTGCGTAATGTGCTTTTACATTTTCCACTACTTTTTTAGCTTCAGTCTCAGCTTCAACAGCTCCTATTTCAGTTCCATTGATTTTAATTGAATAAGCTAAGGTAGCATAATTTACATTTGATTTTAAAATTCTGTATAAATCTTTATTTTCAGTTATTTCTCTGTCTTTTGCTTTTGATTTTACTGTTTCAAAATCATTTTCAATTACTAAATCGAGTTTAGCATTTTCTTCTAAATCTGCTTCAATTTGTTGAAGAGTGGATTGTAGTTTTGATGCATCTCTTACTTTACATATTTCTTTTCCATCGGCTACTATTGTATAACTCTTAGTGGAAAATAAATTATTTTGACCAGTTTGTGAATATTCTAATGCGAATGATCCAAATAAAACTGCTGATGTTACTCCTAATATTGAAACTGCACCTTGTAGGTGTTTTTTATATTTCAAATCAATGTTAAATACTTTTTTGTCTTTTTCTTCAGGGAGTTGTTTGAAAATTTCATCATTTTTTCTTTTTAGATTCAATTTTTCTATTAACGGATTAATTAGTTTTTTCATAGCATACTTCCTATTATTTTTTTTCTTTGAATATTTATTATATAGCAACGGTAAAAAATGTAATTTTCATTTTGAGTAATTAATGTTATAATAAATATTATGAGTTACCTAAAAAAATTAAGTCAACATATTTATTATAATATATATACTAAAATCTGTCAACCAATTACGAGGAAAAATGTTTTCACAAAAACATAATAATTATATTACAAATATATTACAAATATGTTACAACCTGATTACAATAAACATTGTATAGACATTTTGCAGGTATGAATTGAACATATTATTGCCAAAAAGGAGCAAAGTATGAATTTTATTTTACAAGAAATGAAAATAGATTTGGGTGATACCCCTATTGAAAATATATTTATTACTGATTATATGCCTACAGCTGATGGTACTTATGTAAAAGTATATCTATTAGGGTATAAATATGCAAAAGATAAACAGAATAAATTTAATAACGAAACTATTGCGAAAAATTTAAAAATACCTTTGTCAGATGTATTAGGAGCATGGACTTATTGGGAGAACGAGGGAGTAATTATAAAACATAAAAATAATGATGAATATGATGAATATAATTATTTAGTTGAGTTTATTAATTTAAAACAGCTTTATATAGATAAAGTATATAAATATATTGCAAAGTCATCAGAAGGCGAAAAATCAGATAAAAATAATTATGTGCAACCTGATGAATTAATTTCTTCTAGCAGAAATGAAGAAAATATGAAAATGATGGAAGAAATTGAGAAAATGGTAGGAATGCCACTTAAAATAAGGGAAAAGCAAAAAATTATTTCATGGATTAACCAATATAAAATGAAACCAGAAATAATGACTCAGGCATTTAGCTATTGTATAAACAATAAAAAAGTTAAAAATTTTAAATATATTGAATCAGTTGTTGCTGCATGGTGTGATGAAGGAGTTTGTGATATAGATACTATGATGAGTTATTTAGAAAAAAGAAATGATCGTTTCAGTATTTATTCTCGCATCAGTAAGGCGCTTGGATTTAATAATAGAACTTGGACTGAAGCTGAAATAAAAACTATTGATAAATGGATGGATGATTGGAAATTTACAATAGAAATGATTTTAAGATGCTTAGAAAATTCTACTAAAATTTCTAATCCTAATTTAAATTATTTTGACAAAATATTAGAAGAATGGTATAAAAAAGGGTACAAAAATTTAGAAGACCTTCATAAAGATAAAAAAGAAAAATCTGAAAATCAAAAACCTGTTAAATATAAAGCTAAAGAAGATTCAAAACCTAAAAATAAATTTCATAATTTTGAACAAAAAATAAAAAATTATTCTGAAGAAGAATTAGAACAAATGGTCAGAAAAAGATTTGAAAAAAAATTAGATAATCTTGGCTTATCTATGCCTGATAAGGGGGATAAATAAAATGAACAGACAAATAATTGAAGATATTATGACAGGTTACAATAAAAAACGCCTTAAAGCAGAGCAGGATGCGGAATTAAGAAAAGATGAACTTTATGATAGAGTACCAAATTTAGAGGAAATAGATAAACAAATAAAATTAAATAGCATCAAAATTTCTAAGCTGTTTTTAACAAATACTATAAATAAAGAAGAAGAAATAAGCAAAATAAAATTTGAAATTGAAAATTTAAAAAATAAAAAGAAAGAACTTTTAATTAAATATAAAATTCCTCAAAATTTTACTGAACCAGATTTTGAATGTAAAGTGTGTAGCGATACGGGATACACGCAGGATGGTAAAAGGTGCAAGTGTTTCAACAAACAAATTACAAACTATTTATATCAAATGTCCAATATGGTACACATGTTGAAAAAAGAAAATTTTGATTCATTTGATATTAATGTTTTTAGTTCTGAACCATATAGCTCTGAAAAACTAACGCCAAAGCAAAATATGTACAATATTCTTCAATCATGTGATGACTTTTGTTCTAATTTTGATAAAACTAATATGAATTTACTTTTTTATGGTGGTACAGGCCTTGGAAAAACTTTTATGTGCAACTGTATAGCAAAATCATTAATAGATGAAGAAAGAGTTGTATTATACCAATCAGCATTTAACTTATTTGAAATATTAGAAAACCATAAATTCAATAGAGCAACTGAATCTGAAGAAAATAGAATGAATTACAACTTGATGTTTGAATCTGAACTTTTAATAATTGATGACTTAGGGACTGAGTTTAATAATTCATTTACAAATGCAGAGCTATTTAATATAATAAACGAAAGATTGATTACAGAAAAGAAAACTATCATTTCAACTAATTTGTCATTAGAACAATTAGCTTCAACATATTCTGATAGGATTATGTCGAGAGTTTTCAATAATTTCATTCCACTTAAATTTTATGGAAAAGATTTAAGGTGGGAAAGTAAATAATAAGTTTTGATAAAATGATAAATAATGAAGTAAAGGAAAATGCAAGTATGAAACACAATTTAATATTCGGTCACAGATCCCCAGATACGGACAGTGCATGTGCAGCTATATCTTTATCTGATTTAAAAAACAAATTAGATGAAAAATCAAAGCCCTATGTTTTAGGAAAATTAAATAAAGAAACACAGTTTGTATTAGATTATTTTAATATGGAAACTCCTGAAACCCTTAATAATGTCAAAATACAAATTAAAGATTTAAATTACGAAAAAGTAAAATCTATAAATGAAAAACAGTCGATTAACTATGCGTATTTTTATATGAATGAAAACAAATTAAACACACTTCCAATAGTGGATGAACATAATAATCTTTTAGGTTTAGTTACCATGAAAGATATTGCAATGAGTTTGATAAAAACGGACCAAAGACTTTTATGCACTACTTATGACAATATAGTTGAAACGCTGGATGGAAATAAATTATTGGAATTTGATGAAATAATTGATGGAGAAATCATAGTTGCTGCTTTTGAAGAAAAAACATTAAGAAAAGCAGGTTCATTAAATAAAGAATCCATTGTCATAGTTGGAGACAGACATGATATAATAGGTTATGCTTTAGAAATAGGAGTAAAATTAATTATAGTCACTGGAAATTTACAAGTTTCTGATGAATTAATTCAATTAGCTAAAAAAAATAAGGTAAGTATTATAATTACTCCTCATAAAACATATTACACTGCAAAAAATATCGGTTTAGCCAAGCATGTTGACTGCATAATGAAATCAAAGGATTTAGTTTTATTTAGAGAATCTGACTATCTTGATGATTGCAAGGAAGATATTCAAAGTTCAAAACATTCAAAATTTCCTATAATATCAAATGATAAAAAATATTTAGGTATTCTTAGCAGAAAAGATATAATTAGCCCTACTAAGAAAAAAGTTATTTTAGTTGACCACAATGAATATGGACAAAGTGCTGAAGGTATTGAACAAGCAGAAATACTTGAAGTTGTTGATCATCATAAAATAGGTGATATTAAAACAATTGTACCTATAAGCTTTAGAAATATTCCTGTAGGCAGTACTAATACAATAATATTTAGAATGTATAGAGAAAATGGTATACAAATAGATAAAAAAATAGCAGGTCTTATGCTGTCAGGTATTATTTCAGACACTCTTATGTTAAAATCTCCAACAACAACTGGAATGGATAGAGAGGCCGTAAATGAACTTTTAAAATTAGCTGAAGTAAATTTAAATGATTATGCAATGGAAATGTTCAAAGCTGGAACTTCTATTGAATCTAAAACTAAAGAAGAAGTATTTTATGAAGATTTTAAAAGATTTAATCTTGAATATAATGATGTAGGAATCTCACAAGTATTCACTTTAGATATTAATCAAATAATGAACAACAAAGAAGAATACATAAATCTCATAGATAAAATTACTGAAGAAAAAAAATATTTTCTTGTTATTATGGCTGTTACTGATATAATAAATGAAGGTTCATACATTTTTTATTCGTCTCTTAGAGAAAAACTTATTGAAAGCATATTTAATACTGAAGATGTTTATCAAGGAATTTATATTGAAGATTGTGTTTCAAGAAAAAAACAAATTGTTCCTGGTGTAGTACATGCATTAAACAATTTAAAATAAAGTTAATAATAATTATTACATAATTATTAATTATAAAAAAGAGTTTAAATAGCACGAAGACCCGTCAAATAGTTGGCGGGTCTTTTATAATTTAAATATTAGTAAATTCTGTGAATTTTAAATTGTTCATTTAATAAGGTATTAATAATTTGTTGTATATGTTTTTCTCCATTCGTTTCAGCTGTTAATTCAAGCTGTACATTCATGTATCTATCCATTGCTTTAAACTGGTTATGATCAAGTTTAATAACATTGGCTCCTGCATCGGCTAATATTTGAGAAATTTTTAAAAGCTGACCTGGTTTATCTGGAAGATCAACTGAAAAACAAAATATACGTCCCCTTGATACAAGTCCTTTATTTATTAATGACGAAATAGTTAAAACATCTATGTTACCACCACTTACTATACTTACGACATTTTTATTTTTAAAATTTAATTTTTTAAGAGCTGCCAAAGAAAGTACACCGGATGTTTCAGCTATTAATTTATGTTTTTCTACAAGCATTAAAAGTGCTTCAGTCATATCTTCTTCAGTTACTTCAATTATTCCATCAACATATTTATTTGTTATTTCATATGTTAAATCTCCAGCTCTTTTTACTGCAACACCTTCTGCTGTTGTGCTTATGCGTTCAAGTTCTACAACACAGCCTTCATCCATACATGTTTTCATTGTAAGAGCACCTACAGGTTCAACACCAGTTATACGAATGGATGGTTTAATAGCTTTTGCAATTAAAGCAACACCGCTGATTAATCCACCTCCTCCTATAGGAACAAGTATTTCATCTATATTTGGAAGTTCTTCAAGTATTTCAAGTCCTACGGTACCTTGTCCACAAAGAACATCATAATCATCAAATGCATGTACAAAAGTATATCCTGTTTCTTTGGATAGACGCAACGCTTCTTTGTATGATTCGTCATAAACATTACCACACAATACTACTTCAGCTCCATATGAACGTGTACCTTCTACTTTTATTAATGGAGTTACTGTTGGCATCACAATAACTGCTTTTACTCCAGCTTTTTGTGCTGACAAAGCTACACCTTGTGCATGGTTACCAGCTGAAGCGGTTATAACTCCCCTAGCTTTTTCTTCATCAGTTAAATTTGATATTTTATTGAATGCACCTCTAACTTTAAAAGATCCTGTAACCTGCAAATTTTCAGGTTTTATATATACATTATTTCCATATTCTTTGCTAAAAAAGTCGCTATAAATTAAATTTGTTTTTTTAACAGTTCCTTCAAGTTTTTTAGCTGCATTTCTTATATTTTCTTCATGATTTAAATTTATATAATCTGAAAATTTAGTGCTCATAATATCCTCCGACCTTTGTTAAAGTTATTTTTTATAATAAAAAAAGCGAGTATTCTCGAAAGGACGAGAAAACCCGCGGTACCACCTTAATTGTGCAAAACACCTCTTTATTCATTTAATATAATTAAATAAATATTGGCATTTTAACGGTGCCAGACGCTTTTTCTTACTGCATTATTCGGAAAAGTTCTCAAGAGTGATTCGTGTATATTAATGTTGCTATTTTACACCAAACAATAGCTCTCTTTAAACATATTTTATACACATGTCTCCATCAGCGAAATTTATAATTTATTCAGATTGTATATCCATTTTTTTTATTTGTCAAGTAAATTTGTGTAAAATAATTATCGAAAATTTATATAAAATATGTATTGACATGAGGAAGGGCTGTGTGTATAATAAAAACAAATGAATCAAAAGCTAAGACGGAGACAAAAATGTCTATTGTTAACTTCAGAGAGCCGGTGGTTGGTGAAAATCGGTGTTAAAAGATATAATGATCACTCCAGAGCTTCCAAGCCGAAGTATGTTAGTAAGCGAGGACGTAATTCTGCGTTAAAAGAATAAAGTTCAAAAAAGTTATCTTTTTTCGACTTGACTGAGGCGATATTATCATATCGTAAAATAGGGTGGTACCACGAAAGACCTTTCGTCCCTACACATATATACTTATATATGTGTAGGGATGAGGGGTTTTTTATTTTATATCAGGAGGTAATATTATGTGTAGTACATTTAGTTTTAAAGTTACAAGCGGAGTAGATTCAGCAGCAAGAGTTTTAACAACCTTGAGAAGAAAACAATTTGTTGTGAAAGAATTTTTTATGACAGAAATAGATTCGAAAAACTCTCAGCTAAAGATAACATTAGAAGATTCAGAAAAATTAAGTATAGAAAATGCTGTTTTACAAATGCAAAAACTTGTAGATGTTTATGATGTTGAAGTAATGTAATTATTTTAATTAAAAATAACATTAGAAATAAGAGTAAAATTGAATAAGAAATAAAAAATATAGTTTATTTATGAAAAGTTTATTGACAAAATGAGTTTGTTTTTCTATAATAAGAAAAATATATTATTGAAAAAGCTTTGATGGAGAAAAAGATACAATTATAATTTTAAAGAGAGCCAGTGTTGGTGGGAGCTGGTAAATTTACTTGTATGTATAACTCAACTCCTGAGCTCTCTTGCTGAAGTAATTTATATCTGAAGCGGAGCACGACTTGTGTTAAAAGTCAATGAGGCAGCTTTGCTGCGAATTAGGGTGGTACCACGGATATTACTTCTGTCCCTATATATAAACTGTTTATATATAGAGATGGAAGTTTTTTTATTTTAAATAATAGAATTCTCATGTTTTAGGGACGGTTCCTTTTTAGGAGGGTCTATCTATAGGGCTTTAGAAACCGTCTCTTTGGAAGTTTTTTATAGTTAATTATAGTTAGTTCATCAAATAAATATATTAATTTGTATAACTACTAATAAATAAATTAATTTAAATAATCTTAGGAGGAAACAAAAATGGGTCAAATGTATTATGATAAGGATGCAGATTTAAAAGTATTAGAAGGTAAAAAAGTTGCAATTATAGGTTACGGAAGTCAAGGACATGCTCATGCTCGTAATTTACAAGAAAGCGGAGTAGAAGTAATAGTAGGTTTACAAGCAGGAAGTAAATCTAAAGCTAAAGCAGAATCTCACGGATTAACTGTTATGTCGGTTGCAGAAGCATCTAAAGCAGCTGATATAGTAATGATATTAGCTCCAGATACTACACAAAAGAAAATTTATGAAGAAGAAATAGCTCCAAACTTAGTTGAAGGAAATGCCTTAGCATTTGCTCATGGATTCAACATCCACTTTAAACAAATAATGCCACAACCAAACATAGATGTATTCATGGTAGCACCAAAAGGACCTGGGCATTTAGTAAGAAGACAATATGAAGAAGGCAAAGGCGTTCCAGCTATATTTGCTATTCATCAAGACTATACAGGAAGATGCCAGGACATAGCATTTGCATATGCAAAAGGAATTGGCGGAACAAGAGCTGGTATCATTGAAACTACATTCAAAGAAGAAACTGAAACAGATTTATTCGGAGAACAAGCAGTACTTTGCGGTGGTGTTACTGAATTAATTAAAGCTGGTTTCGATACATTGTGTGCAGCGGGATATCAACCAGAAATAGCTTACTTCGAATGCTTACATGAAGTAAAACTTATCGTTGATTTAATATTTGAAGGCGGATTCGAAAACATGAGATATTCTGTTTCTGATACTGCTGAATATGGCGATTATATGATAGGAAAAAGAATAATAAATGAAGAAACAAGAAAAGAAATGAAAAAAGTTTTAACTGAAATCCAAGATGGTACATTTGCAACAAACTGGATTTCTGAAAACCAAGCAGGAAAACCACAATATCATGCAATAAAAGCTAATGAATTAAGACATCCAATTATCGAAACTGGTAAAACATTAAGAGGAATGATGTCTTGGATAGCAAAACCAGCTGAAGGACAAGAGTAATAAATTATACGGGACGCAGAGATGCGTCCTAATAAATATATAATAGAAAAGGTGAAAATATGAAGCTGTCAGGCTCACAAATAATTTTAAAAGTTTTAAAAGAAAATGGAATAGACACATTGTTTGGATATCCTGGTGGAGCAGTAATACCCTTCTTTGATGCCATATATGATGAGCTTGATTATTTTAAAGTATACAGACCAGCTCATGAACAAAATGGTGTTCATGCTGCCGATGGGTATGCAAGAAGCACTGGTAAATTAGGTGTATTTATTGCAACTTCTGGACCTGGCGCAACAAATACAGTAACTGGAATTGCAAATGCTTATATGGATTCTGTTCCCGTATTAGTGATTTCAGGTCAGGTTGCTACACCATTAATAGGTAAGGATTCATTCCAAGAAATTGACATAACAGGTTCAACATTGTCCATTACTAAACACAATTATTTAGTTAGAAAAGTAGAAGATCTGGAAGTTGTTATACGAGAGGCTGTTAAAGTAGCTTTAGAAGGAAGACCTGGACCTGTTTTAGTTGATGTTCCCAAAGATGTTTTTATGCATCAAACAGAATTTAAAGGTGAAAACAAAGTGGACGAAAATGAAGTTGTTGTGCCTCAAGAAAATAATTTAAGAAAAGCTGCACAATTAATTAATGAAGCAAAACGACCTGTTATATATGCAGGTGGAGGAGTAAGAATTTCTAAAAATGATGATCTTTTACTCCAATTTGCTGAAAAAACAGGAATACCAGTATGTAACAGCTTTATGGGTCTGGGAACAATACCAAGAAAAAATCCACTTTCACTTGGATTTGTAGGTATGCATGGATCTAAAGAAACAAATATGGCAGTTACTAATTGTGATTTATTAATAGCAATAGGCGCAAGATTCAGCGACAGAGTAATAGGAAGTCCTGAAAAATTTGCTCCTGGTGCAAAAATAATACACATAGATATAGACTTAACAGAAGTGGACAAAAACACAAATAATTGCATACCTTTAATAGGGGATATGAAGTGCATTTTAAATTATCTTTTACAAAACTCAGAATCAATGGATAGAAGTCAATGGCTTAATGAAATTAAATCTGAAAAAGTAGATTATGATATTGAGGGGCAATTTATTCCTGAAAATATTTTAAATACAATAAACAAAATGTATGGACAAAATACAGTTGTAGTAACTGATGTTGGTCAACATCAAATGTGGACTGGACAATATTGGATGTTTAATAAGTCTAATGAATTTGTTACTTCAGGTGGACTTGGAACAATGGGCTTTGGATTTGGAGCTGCTATTGGAGCTCAAGTTGGGAATCCAAATAAAAAGACTTTATTTATAACAGGTGATGGAAGTTTTAGAATGTCATGTCAAGAGTTGGTTACAATAGCTAAATATAAGCTTCCTATAAAAATAGTAATGCTTAACAACAACACTTTGGGTATGGTAAGACAATGGCAGAGAATGTTCTCTAAAGCGAGATATTCTGAAACTGACAACTATGATGATGTAAATTATGAAAAGCTTGTTGATGCATATGGCATAAAAGGTTTTAAAGTTGAATCACTATGTGAATTAAATTCTGTTCTTAATGAAACATATAATTTAAATGAACCTATATTTATAGAATGTAAAATAGACCACGACTGTAGTGTTTATCCAATAGTACCACCTGGTAGGCCAATTGATGAACTTTTGTTAAACGGTTGATATTAAAAAATATCCCACTAACGGATTAGTTAGTGGGACATTTTTTATAATTTAAAACTTGGTATATGATAAAACATCCTTAAATTATAAGATGCATTTATAAATAAAAGTGATGATATAAAAACAATCGAGATATATTTAAAATTAACTGGCAAGGATATAACTGCTATTTCTACTATTGGATGTATAATACTTGAAAGAAGCAGAGCTACGATTCCCCATAATAAAGAAAAATCAAGGCATATATATGACTGTAAATTAAATGGACTATAGCTGTAATCCCACATTTTATGATGAAAAACTTTATCTAAAGATAACCCTGCAACATATTCAAGTAGTGTTACAGCAATTATGCTTCCTATAGTAGCTAAAAGCAATGAATTAAATCTATTGTTTATTGATATTTCTGTTAAAGTAAATATTTGAATTATTAAAACTCCGCATAATCCATATAATGGACAAAAATAATTTGTTAAAAACCCACCTCTTAAAGTCAGTTTTTTCCCAACAAATGTTCCGTATGAACTTTCTAACAAACATCCACCAAAACCATATATAATAAAGAAAAAAAATGAATCTATTATTGTGTATTGCATATTGATCTCCTTATTCATGATGTAAAAATTTACGTTATGAATATTTTAAGAGAATTTTTCAATAATATGCCTTTGAAAAGTTCCAATATTTGTTGGAGATTCAATATGATTCTAAAATATTACAATTATATTTTTAATTTCTTAGCATTTGTTTTAATTCTTTAAAACTCATTAAATGAATACTTTTGAACAAAATTAATAACATTAAATACAATAAACATAGTATTATTATAGCTGAAATTAGTGGAAATAAATATATAGTTTTTCCTGTAGCAAATAATGTAAATAAAAATTTCGATGCAACTGAAGCTATGAAAGCAGAAATCAAAGGTTTAAAAATCCAATTGGAAATGTCGAAAACAATACATGAAACTTGTAAAAGTCTAAATAAATATAATATTGTATTTAATATTGTTGTAATAAATAATGAAAATAAATATGCATCAAATCCATAAATAGGTACAAAGAAATAAATAATTGATATTTTTAATATGGATTCTATTATATTTACTTTAAATGAACTCATTTGCTCTCCAAGTGCATTTAACATGGATGATATAACCATATTCAAATACATAAATGGACATACAAATGCAATTATTTTAAGCATGGTACCAACTAAAGGATCATGGTAAATAGACATAGCTATTTCTTGTGGGAAACTTATAAATAAACTTACAACAAGAATTCCTGAAATAGCTGTTAAATGTAAAACTTTTGATAGCGTTCTTGTAACTTTTCTTTCATTACAAGTAACATTGTCTCCTGCAACGGAAGGAATTAAAATTGAAGCAAGTGATGTTAAAAATGAAGAAGGAAAAAATAGCAAAGGAAGAACCATACCTTTAATTATTCCATATAAACTCATTGCACTTTCAACTGAAGCTCCATATAAAATAAGCTGTGCAGGTATTAAAATATTCTCAACGGTTCTTAATACGGAATTTAATAATGAGGTTCCTGATAATGGTAAACTAATTTTTAATATTTTAAAAGTCATATTATCGGCTTTAGTTGCTTTATTACGTTTAAACGGTTTTTTGGAAAATGTATAGAAAAACCAAATCAAAATTAAAGAAGCTATTTCTTCAAATACCATTCCTATTGAAACTGCAGCACATCCATATTCAAGGCCTTTAGGTAAATAATAATCCATTATGGAAAATATAACTAAAATCCTTACAACTTGTTCTACTACTTGAACTATAGAAGGTTTAGCAACTTTGTTAACAGCAAAAAAATAACCTTTGTAACATGAGGATACAGCTATAAGTGGAAGTGTTGGCACTAAATATAAAAGTGATAATACTGTTCTTTCATCATTTAAAATTTCTTTTCCTATGTAGTGGGCAAAAAAGTACATTATAAAAGCTGCAAAAAATCCTGTAAAAAGAGATAAAATTATAGATTGATTAAGTGTTTTTTTTGCATTTTCATAATGCCTTAGTGCAATTTCTTCAGCCATTAACCTTGAAACAGCAACTCTAATACTTGCAGTAGCTAATGTTATCATTAAAATATAAAAAGAAATTATGAGCTGAAAAAGGCCCATCCCTTCTGCTCCTAAAACATTAGCTAAATAAATTCTAAATATAAATCCAATAAGACGTGTTATTGTTGTAGCCACAGTTAAAATCAACGTGCCTATAATAATGTTTTCTTTTTTCATATTACACCTCATATATAGCTTGCTTCGTATAATAATATGCTATGGTTTTATATAAAATGCAAAAATGACGCAATATCTAAGCTAAAATGAAGATTTGAGCTTAAACAATATTGCGTCATTATTTATTAAATATTTAATTACTTAAAATTTGAAAATTCTATATCTATTTTTTGTAGCTCTTCTGGTATGTTTATACCTTGTGGGCATTTTGGTAAACAGTCTAAACATTTTTGACAATTATGTGCTCTATATTTTTCTTCAGTAAATAAGAAATACGATCTTTTTGCTATATCTTTGTTTTCTGATTTTTTATAATTATTGTAAATTTCAAAAACATTTGGTATGTCAACTCCGAAAGAACAATCCATGCAATATCGGCATCCTGTACAAGGTACCGGTTTAATTTTTCTTAAATCTTCTATGACTTCATCAATTATAGTTAATTCTTCATTTGTTATAGGTTTAAAATTATTAAATGTGTTTAAATTATCATTTAATTGTTCTTGGTTGGACATTCCGCTTAATACAACAGCTACATTAGATAATGATGCAACCCATCTTAGGGCCCATGATGCTAAACTTTGACCAGGCGCAAAATCTTTCATATGTTTTTCTGCTTGTGGGGCAAATGAAGCTAAAAATCCGCCGCGTACAGGTTCCATTACAAAGCAAGGCATATTATGCTTTTTAACTATTTCATAAGCTTCTTTTGCGTCATATTCTGCATAGTCCCAATAATTTATTTGAAGCTGTACAAAATCCCAATTATAGGCTGAAATTAATTTTTGCAGTACTTCATTAGTATCATGGAATGAAAATCCTATATATTTTATTTTGCCTTCTGCTTTTTTCTTAGCAACAAAATCATATAAATTGAATTTTTCCATTATTTTTATTCTTTCTTCGTTCATGGCATGAAGGTGATAAAAATCAACGTAATCAACATTTAAATTATTAAGTTGTTCATTAAAATATTTTTCTGCATCTCCTTCATTTTCTATTTTCCAAATAGGAAGTTTTGTTGAAATAAAATAGCTTTCTCTTGGGAAATCAGGTAATACTTTACCTAAAAAGCTTTCTGATTCGCCTTCGTGATATGGATAAGCTGTGTCAAAATAATTTAAACCATTACGCATAGCATGGTGTATCAGTTCTTTAGATTCTTCAAAATTAATTTTATTGTCTTTAATAGGGAATCTCATGCAACCAAAACCTAAATTAGGTAATTCAACACCAAGTTTTTCAAAATAATTTTTCTTCATGATGACCTCTTTCCTAGTGATTTTAAATAATTATGTTATTTGATATAATAATTATATATACATAAAAGTTTTTTAACAACTTATTTCTATGTATAAATGAAATAATAATTAATAAATAAAAATTATTTTGTAATTTAGTAAAAATAATTTTACTTTAATTTTCTAAGGATTTTCTCCGAATCGTAATTGCCTATATACTTCGATAATTTTATTCCATGTTTCTTCATTTACTCTACCTGTTACAGGCAGACCGTAATGATTTTGAAATGCTCTGACTGCTGCCTCTGTTTTTTCATCATAAGGGTCAGTTAAAATAACGGTGGGTATTGCAGGTATTTTGGTGGAAATATATGAAAGGTATTGCTTTAATATATAAACAAAAATATGGCTTCCTAATTCCCTGCCGATTCCAGGTTCCGGATATACTATTGAAGGTAAAAATATGTCGGATGGAGGAATTGAGTTTAAAATCCCCACGACTGTAGAGAATAAAGTATACCAGGTTTTTTCATCTAATGATCCTGTTCCCTCCAATCCTATGGTTTTCTGGAACTCTATTATGGCCTGGTTTGTCTGCGGGTCCCTAATTCCACTTAAGTCAACAGCAGGCACGGTTGGATAATAAGAGGAAATAACATTTAAAAAATATTGTATAATTTGTATATAAGTACTTGGATATCTTGTTACATCAATAGGTATATCTTTAATAAGCATCCCTGTAGAAGCAAGCTCTGCAAGTTTATTTACTGCATTATATATTTGTCTTAATTCATGCCATGTGCCTTTGTCAATTATTCCGGTAACCGGCAAATTAAATATTTGCTGAAATTTAATTACTATGGACTCCATTAAAGGTCCAAAGTATGAATCAACTACCTGTACTGGTATTGCAGGAAAGTTTGTTGATATTCTGTTTAACATGATTTGAGCTATTTGGACATATGGACCTGTATCACCAAATTTTAAGTCGCCAGCGAATGTCTCAATGGTATTTCCCACAACTGCATTTGATATTATGCTTATGTCATCTCCGTAATAATATTTAAGTATTTCAATAGGTTCATAACCACTATTTGCCAAGTCAACACTTCCCCACTGGTACATGCCGTCGCATTGTGATATACGCCCGTCACAAAATTGTGCAAACAAAGGTTCAATTCTTCCTTCTCTAACGATATATTCATCGAATATGTCATTGACAATAGCAGATATATTATCATATGTACCTCTGTCTAACACAAAAGATTGGTCATAAGCTGTAGAACTTGTTATATCAAAATTATAACCCTGTGTTCTGTACCACTCTGTATATATACGGTTCATTGCCACCGATATTATAGCATAGATATTAGCTCGAAGCGCACTTTCAGGCCAGGTGGGGTATAATTCGCTTGATGCAACATTTTTAATATAATCTATAAAACTGATGTTTACATTTTCAGCTCTCACATTAGGAGGCCCTAAGTGAACTGTAATATTTTCAGGAATTACAACATGTGTAAATCCAGGAATTTCAATGCTCAAAAAAATCACCTTCCATATTTCATAAATTAATTTTTCAATTTTTACATATTGATCTATTTTATGGACATTTTAATATATTGCTGATTTGAATTAATAATATTTAATATATGTTTTTAAATGTACTTAGATACTAAACAAAAGAATAATAAATTTATGAGAATGTCTATTGACAAAATATTTGTTTAGATATATTATATATTTAACCCCCCTCGGGGGTGTAGGTTCAAGAAAGGAGAAAAAATGAAAGCAGATAAAGAAAAAGTAAATCGTTTATTGAAAACTGCAGCAGGGCAAATTGAAGGAATATCAAAAATGGTTGATAGCAATAGATATTGCATTGATATTTCAAATCAGATATTAGCAGTTCAATCAATACTTAAAAAAGCAAACCATGAAATTTTAAAAGCTCACATGGAAATGTGTATTAAAGAAGCTTTTGAAGAAGGAAATGAAAAAGAAAAAATAGAAGAAATAATTTCTCTTATAGATAAATATACAAAATAAGGAGGTAAAAATGAAATCACAAAAATTTAATGTTACAGGCATGACTTGCTCTGCATGTTCTGCTCGAATAGACAAAAACATAAAAAAGACAAATGGCGTAATTGAAGCAAATGTAAATTTGCTGACTAATAGCATGAAGATCAAGTACGATGAATCAATTCTAAATGAAAATGATATTATAAAAGTTGTTGTTGATACCGGATATGGTGCGACCTCTGCAGAAAAAAATGTTGCTAAAGCTAAAACAGAACAAAATGGACCTACTGATGCAGAGTTAGAAGTAAAAGAAATGAAAAAACGATTAATAATTTCTTTTGTATTTGCAATACCACTATTATATTTAGCTATGGGTCATATGTTAAAATGGCCATTGCCTAAAATATTCCATGGGGAAGAAAATACAATAACATTAGCATTTACAGAATTCTTACTTTGCCTTCCTGTAATGATAATTAATAGCAAATATTATAAAGTCGGATTTAAAACTTTATTTAATGGGTCACCTAATATGGATTCTTTAATAGCAATTGGTACTTCAGCTGCTTTTGGTTATGGAATATTTGCCATATATAAAATAGGTTATGGATTAGGTCATATGGATATGGACATGGTTATGACATATTCAATGGATTTATATTTTGAATCAGCAGCAGTCATTTTAGCTTTAATAACATTAGGAAAATTTCTTGAAGCAAGAGCTAAAGGTAAAACTTCAGATGCAATTAAAAAGTTAATGGATTTATCGCCAAAAACAGCTATTGTTGAAAGAGATGGTCAAGATATAGAAATTCCTGTTGAGGAAGTTGTAAAAGGGGATATTATAATAGTAAAACCTGGTCAATCAGTACCAGTGGACGGTACTATAATTTTTGGAGCATCTTCACTTGATGAGTCCATGCTTACAGGTGAAAGCATACCTGTTGAAAAAAAAGTTGGTGACACAGTAATAGGTGCAAGTATAAATAAATCTGGATATTTTAAATTTGAAGCGCAAAATGTAGGTGATGATACAACATTGTCTCAGATTATTCGACTTGTAGAAGAAGCAAGTTCTTCTAAAGCTCCTATCGCAAAGATGGCAGATAAAATAAGTAGTGTGTTTGTGCCTATTGTAATATCCATAGCTTTAATAGCTACAATAATTTGGTTATTGCTCGGTGCAACTTTCGAATTTGCATTATCAATTGGTATAGCAATTTTAGTAATATCATGTCCATGTGCATTGGGCCTTGCAACACCTACAGCCATAATGGTTGGCACGGGTAAAGGAGCTGAAAATGGCATACTTATAAAATCAGCTGAAGCTTTAGAAATTGCTCATAAAATTCAGACAGTTGTAATGGATAAAACAGGAACAATAACTGAAGGTAAGCCAAGAGTAACTGATATAATTGTAAATGGAAGTTTGGATGAAAATGAAATGTTAAAAATAGCTGCATCAGCAGAAAAAAGTTCTGAACATCCATTAGCAGATGCAGTTATAGAAGAAGCAAAAATAAGAAATTTAAATTTATATGATGTTAATAGATTTGAAGCAATTCCTGGTCAAGGATTAGAATCTATAATTAACAACAAAAAATATTATATAGGAAATTTAAGATTAATAAATGAAAAAAACATTAATAATAAATTACAAAATGAAAGTTCAAAATTAGCTGAAGAAGGAAAAACACCTTTATATTTTGCAGATGAACAAAATGTTTTGGGAATAATTGCAGTAGCAGATGTTGTTAAACCTACAAGCCAAAGAGCTATAAAAGAATTTGAAGCAATGGGAATAGAAGTTGTAATGCTTACAGGTGATAACAAAAAAACTGCCGAAGCAATAAGAAAACAGTTAAACATTTCAAGAGCTATTGCAGAAGTTATGCCGCAGGATAAAGAAGCAGAAATAAGAAAAATCCAAGAGCAGGGTAGAAAAGTTGCTATGATTGGTGATGGTATAAACGATGCGCCAGCTTTGGCAAGAGCAGATGTTGGGATTGCCATAGGTGCAGGAACTGATATTGCCATAGAATCAGCTGATATAGTATTAATAAGAAGTGATTTGTTAGATGCTGTAACAGCAGTTCAATTAAGCAAATCTACTATTAGAAATATAAAACAAAACTTATTTTGGGCTTTTATTTATAACACAATTGGTATTCCTTTAGCTGCAGGTTTGTTTTATGGAATACTCGGATGGAAACTTAACCCTATGTTTGCAGGAGCAGCAATGAGTTTAAGTTCCGTATCAGTAGTTTCTAATGCATTGAGATTAAAGTTTTTTAAACCCATAAGAATGACAAAAGAAATAGTGCATGAATCAAATAATATAACTGAAGAAAAAATAAGTATTATAGAGCCAAATGGTAAGTCAGAACTTAAATCAAATAATAATCAAAATTTAGATATAAATAAAAATAAAAAAATAATGGAGGAAACAAAATGAAAAAAGTATTAATAGTAGAAGGAATGAGCTGTGGACATTGTAAGGCTGCAGTTGAAAAAGCATTAAAAGCAATTGATGGTGTTCAAAATGCAGTGGTTGATTTAGACAAAAAATCAGCAGAAGTTGAATTAGCTAAAGAAGTATCAAATGAAATTTTAACAAATGCTGTTGTAGATGCTGGATATGAAGTAGTGGAAGTGAAATAGCAAAAAAATGTTTGGCGCTTATAGCGCCCATTTTTAATTCAACGGTAGTAAATATTAGTTAATGGGACTATTATTCCTCTTAATTACCTTTAAGGCATCACTATAACCTAATTGGTATGTGTCCATGAGTTTTCTATTATTAAAATTTAATGTTCCACTAAACATATTGCCTAAGTATCTTGATGGCTGTATCAATAAAATTTCACAAGATGGAAACTTTCTTTTTAAACTTCGATAATTTATCCTTTCACAAGCTATGGCAATAATTTTATTAACTCCTCTTTTGTATAACGGATAGATTGGCAGCATGTCGTTTATTGCACCATCTACATAATATTGATCTCCTATTTTTTCAGCAGGATATATAATTGGTATTGCTGAAGTTGCTAATAATACATCCTTTATAAAGGATTCCTCCGAATTTTTTATATGAATATATTGCGTAAATCCTGTTTTCTTACCACCAAACCAATCTGTAGCGGTTTTAATCGCTCTGATTTCATCAGGTATTTCTGTTACATTTGCTACAGCTACATAATTATCAATATTTGTTTCTTTTAACTTGTCTAAACCAAATTTATCAAATAAGTTTATTATGCCGTCTCTTGTAAACAAGCTTTCATTTTCTATTTTTTTACCCAATAATATCATTCTAATTGTTTTTATTAAACTATCTAAATCTAATCCATCTGTAAAAAACACTCTGCCTAAATCATAATTCAGCCAAATATTTGCTGCCTCCTGACAACTCATCATTTGAATTAAAAAACAGTTTATTGCTCCAACGGATGAGCCGGAGTAAATATTTATGTGCTCATTAAGACCAGCTTTGCATAATGCTTTCCATGCTCCTATCTGGTATGCACCTCTAGCTCCTCCTCCGCTTAGGACTAATCCTATTCCAGACATAAAATCACCTCCATTTATAATATGCAAATTCATAAGGAGGGTTACCCTTGGAAAATTTACGAATATTTAATCATCTGATTAAATAAAAATAAACTTAAAGGAATGATTGTAAGAGCGAAAGTTCTTTTTTTTATGGTATTAAAAAAATTACGTATACATAAACAAAAATAAATGAAATATTAATAAATAATGATATAATAAAATGTAAATATTAATTAAGTAATGTAAGAGAGGACGCAAATGAAATATAAAAGAGTTTTATTTTTGCTGTTAATTCCAATTTCATTTATATTGACACAGTTAGCGAAGCATAACATTTATTTTGTTGAATTTTATGCTTTAAAAATTTATCCCATATTTTCTTTTATTATAGGAAATATTACATCTTTTGTTCCTTTTTCTGTTGCTGAAATATTAGTAGTTTTTTTAGTTGCTTTTCTTTTTATATATATCATTAAAGTAATAGTGAACACATTAAAATTTAAAACCATTAAGTATTTGAAGTTGTTTTTATTAAATATGTTTTCAGCTGTTTCCATAATCTATTTTCTCTTTGTACTTTTTTGCGGCATCAATTATTACAGAAATGAATTTACTGCTTATTCAGGATTTGAAATAAAGGAATCTTCAAAAGAAGAACTCATAGAACTTTGTAACAATTTAATAATTAATGCAAATAAATTAAAGCAGAATCTTAATACGGATAAAGACGGGGGGACAATTTTATTTGATGAAAATTATTATGAAACATCAAAGCGGGCGAAAAAGTCTTTTAATAATATATCCCAAGAATATGAAATATTAAAAGGAAATTATGTACTTCCAAAACCTGTTGTGCTGTCAAGGATGATGTCTTATACTAGGATTACTGGAGTATTTTTTCCATTCACATTTGAATCAAATGTAAATGTGGATATACCTGACTATCAAATTCCTTCAACTATGTGCCATGAGCTCATTCATCAGAAAGGTTTTATGAGAGAAGATGAAGCAAATTTTATTTCTTATTTAGCTTGTATTAAATCAGGTCAAGATGATTTTGCTTACAGTGGAACAATGTTAGCTTTAACTTATAGCATGAATGCTCTTTATAAAGAAGATTATGAAGCTTTTAAAAATTTATATGCAAAATATTCCGATGGTGTTTTAAATGATTTGAAAATTTCTAATGACTATTGGAAGCAGTTTGAAACAAAAACAGCAGAAATTTCAAATAAAGTTAATGATACATATTTAAAAGCAAACAATCAAGAAGATGGTGTTAAAAGTTACGGACGAATGGTGGATCTTTTGCTATCTTATTATAGATAAATTTAATAAAAATATATCTTTAGGTTAAAATAATTTCACTACTTGATGAAAGGAGAATTATTTTATGACAGATATAACTTGTAGTGTAACAAATTGTTATTATAACAAAAGAATGGGATGTACTGCATCGGGCATTAAAGTTTATGGTGAACATGCACATCAAAGTCGCGGAACAAGCTGTGATACGTTTATAGAGCAAAAACCTGGTATACAAAGTTCAACTGCAGATCCAAATCATCATTCGCATATAATATGTAGCGCTGAAAATTGTCAATACAATAAAAATGAAGTATGTGAAGCTACTGATGTTTTAGTAAATGGAAAAAATGCTGAGCGTCCAGAAGAAACATGTTGCAGTACATTTGACAGCACAAAATAAATAACTTGTTAAATTAATTTAATAAATTAAAGTGAAAGAATGTTGAAAATCAACATTCTTTTTTTTGGTAATATGATATAATTATGGAACATAGTAAATGACGTATTCGTCTAACTAAAGAAAAGGAGAGGTGAAAATGAAGAAAAGTCATATTTTTTCGAAAACAATTATATTGATTACTGTTTTGATATTTTGTTTAAGTCTTACCGCATTTGCAGACGAAAAACCAGTTAGTGTTTATGTAAATAACCAGAAAATTGAATTTGATGTAAACCCAATCATAGAAAATGGAAGAACGTTAGTTCCGTTAAGAGGTGTGTTTGAGAATTTAGGTGCTCAAGTTGACTGGAACAAAAATATAATGCAAGTAGTAATTAAGGATGGAAATAACGATGTTTCAATGCTCCTTAACAAAAATAAAGTTTTAGTAAACGGTGAAATCAAAGATATTGACGTTGCTACTAAAATGATTAATTCAAGAACATTTGCTCCTTTAAGGTTCATAAGTGAAACATTAGGCCATGATGTTAAGTGGGATCAAAATACATACAGTGTATATATTACAGAAAAGACTTCTGAACCTGTAAATAAAAATATAATTCCTACAGTGGGTTCAAAAGAAAATATGATTGCACTTTTAGAATATAATTCTAAACTTTATAATTATATTGGAATTTACAGAGCAGTAGATATAAATACGGAAGAAACAACTTCAGCACCAGTAGCTGAAAGCGCAGGTAATGCGGATAACTCTTTAAAGGATAGCTCAAACACAAATAATCAAGTTGATGGAGTTGAAGAAGGAGACATAATAAAAAATGATGGTCAATATATTTATGTAAATTCTTACAACAGCGTAAAAATTATTGATTCAAATCCAACATCTCCAAAAGTAATTGGAGTAGTACAAATACCTGAAAATACTGGTATTAATGAAATTTTTGTATCAGAAAATAAATTAGTAATTATAGGACAGAACAATTTTTATAGAGCATATGAAGATAAAATGATGAATATAAGTATTATGCCACCAATGTATTACGAAGATAGAGTGAATGTTCTAATTTATGATATTACAAACAAAGCTAAACCTATACTTGAGAGAGAGTTTTTATTTGATGGCTCTTATTCATCAGGAAGAACTATTGATAATAATTTATATTTAGTAACTACAAAATATTTAAATTTAGGATATGATTATTATAATAATAAGGAAATGGAAATTAAACTTCCTTCTTTTACAGATGTAATTAAAAATGAAACTACTGAAATAGGATATGACAAAATAAAATATTTCCCAAACTATGTTGATTCGAAATATATGTTCACTATAGGAATCAATTTAGAGGATAAAACTAAAGAAATAGATGTGGATACTTATTTGGGCTCAACTAATTCCATATATGTTTCTAAAGATAGCATGTATGCTGCAGTTTCAGATTATTCATACGAACCTATGATTAAGTCAACTGATGTTTTTAATCCTGTATATTCTTCAAGCACAGTATTATATAAATTTAGTTTAAGTAATGCAACTATAAGCCCTGTTGGTCAAGGGGAAGTACCTGGTACAATTATAAATCAGTTTTCAATGGATGAACATGAAAATAATTTTAGAATTACAACAACATCCGAGGATTTATGGATGACAGGTCAAAATGAATCCAAAAATAATGTATATATATTGGATGAAAATTTGAAAGTAACAGGAAAATTAGAAGGAATAGCACCTGGGGAAAGAATTTATTCAACAAGGTTTATGGGAGAAAAAATGTACATGGTTACATTTAAGCAAGTTGATCCTTTATTTGTAATAGATACATCAGATGCTTCGAACCCTAAAATACTTGGTTCTTTAAAAATTCCAGGATACAGCACATATTTGCATCCTGTCGATGAAAACCACATACTTGGTTTTGGTTATGACATGATTGAAAACCAATGGGGTGGACAGCAAGCAGCAGGTTTAAAAATTTCATTGTTTGATGTTACAAATGTAAGTAAACCAAGAGAAATTAAATCAGAAGTAATAGGTAAAAGCGGAACATTCTCAGAATTATTATATAACCATAAGGCTTTAATGTTTAATTTAAACAAAGGTTTGATGTCTTTCCCTATTACAAGAACAAGTGATAACTACAAAACTGATTTTGTAGGAGCATATGTTTATAATGTAAATGCTGATAGTTTTAATTTAAAAACTAAATTAAGCCATATGGATTTACAAGATGGTTATGATTATGGTTATGAAATTAAAAGAGTAATATATATTGGAGATTATTTGTATTCATTCTCAGACAATGAAATGCAAATACACAAAATTTCAAATAATACTAAAGTAAGTGATTTAGATATAAAATAAAAGCAAATGAAAACCTGTACCACATTTTAAATTAATGAGGGTACAGGTTTGTTATTGTGAATACAACAAGGTTGTTGGGTGGGGTTCTTATTATATTAAATCTAAGAAAAAGCTATGAATTCTTAAATCGGATGTTAGTTCAGGATGAAATGACGTTACTAACATATTTCCCTGTTTTGCTGCGACGATATGGTTATCGACCGTTGCCAATACATCAACATTTTTTGATACACTCTCAATATAAGGGGCTCTAATGAATACCATTGGGATATTCTCGATTTTAGAGAATTGTCCATAAGTTTGAAAACTTCCAAGCTGACGTCCATAGGCGTTTCTCTTTACCTCTATGTCCATTGTGCGTAAGTAACCGTCATTATCATTTACAATGTTTTTTGCCAGCAATATCATACCAGCACAAGTACCAAAAACAGGTAAGCCCTCAATAATCAACTGTTTTAAATCATCAAATATTTTAAGCTCTTGAAGTAACTTTCCGATGACTGTACTTTCTCCACCTGGTAAAATTATTCCATCAATCTGATTAGCAGTTAAGTCAGATTTTTGCCTAATTTCTATGCAGTTAGCATCTAGCTTTTGTAATGCATCGATGTGTTCTGCAAATGCACCCTGAACTGCTAAAACGCCAATTGTTTTCTTCATTATATACCTCGCTGTGCCATCAATAATTCAATTTCTTGTTCATTTATGCCAACCATGGCTTCGCCTAAATCTTCAGATAACTCTGCCAGAACATTGGGATCATTATAGTTAGTGACAGCCTTTACAATTGCCTGTGCTCTTTTCTCAGGATTGCCTGATTTAAAGATACCAGATCCTACAAATACGCCCTCAGCGCCAAGTTGCATCATTAAAGCAGCATCGGCAGGAGTTGCAACTCCACCTGCAGCAAAGTTGACGACAGGAAGTTTACCATTAATATGTACATATTTAGCTAATTCATAAGGTACTTGTAAATCTTTAGCAGCTTGAAAAAGCTCATCATCTATCAAACTTTGGAGACGTCTAATTTGTTGATTGATGAGTCTTATATGACGTACTGCTTGAACTACGTCTCCAGTACCAGGTTCGCCTTTAGTACGAATCATGGAAGCCCCCTCAGCAATTCTTCTTAATGCTTCGCCCAAGTCTTTAGCTCCACATACAAAAGGGACGGAGAATTTAGTTTTATCAATATGGAAGGTATCATCTGCCGGTGAAAGAACCTCACTTTCATCTATATAGTCTATTTCAATGGCTTGAAGAATTTGTGCTTCTGCGAAATGACCGATACGCACTTTTGCCATTACAGGTATAGACACCGCCTGTTGTATACTTTTAATCATCTTAGGGTCGCTCATTCTTGAAACTCCACCTGCTGCACGGATGTCAGCCGGTATTCTTTCTAATGCCATAACGGCACATGCGCCTGCTTTTTCAGCAATTCGTGCTTGTTCAGGAGTTGTTACATCCATAATAACGCCGCCCTTAAGCATTTGAGCTAAGTTTTTATTCAATTCATAACGATTATTCATTTGAGTTATCTCCTTATATTTATATTAAGTTCATTTAGATCTCCAATTTTTATTAGACGTCATTTATTAGTATACTAAATGCATTATAACAAAATGTGTACGCTTTAAAAGGCACAGTTAAATTATTATTAAAGTGGTCAGATTTCAGGTTTTAAATTTCAGTAAAAAGTTATTTTAAAAAAACGGTATATAATATTGATATTTTTAAAAGAAAATACTATAATTTGTAAAAATAATATTACGGAGTTACTTATGAAAAAATCTAATTTTTTTGCATTTATATCAAGAATGAAATATATAAACAGATGGGGTTTAATGAGAAGTACTAAAGAAGAAAATGTTTCAGAACACAGTCTTGATGTTGCAGTAATAGCACATGCATTAGCTATGATACAAAAAATTAATTTAAATAAAAATATTAATGTTGAAAAGGTTGCATTGTATGCTATATATCACGATGCATCAGAAATATTTACAGGGGATTTGCCAACACCAGTAAAATATAATAATTCTAAAATAAAAACGGCTTATAAAGATGTGGAAAAAGCTGCAAGCGAAAGACTATTAAAAATGTTACCGGAAGAATTTCAAATAGAATATGAATCCGTTTTACTTCCTAAAGAAGAGGATATGCAAATTTGGAAAACAATAAAAGCTGCAGATAAAATAAGCGCTTATATTAAATGCATTGAAGAAGAAAAATCAGGTAACAAGGAATTTATAAAAGCTAAACAGACTATTCTTCAAGAAATTATAAATATGGATAGACAGGATGTTAATATATTCATAGAAAAATTTATGGATGGATATAATTTGACTTTGGATGAAATGTAATAAGGGGACGGTCCCTAAGAATTGTATAAACCCTTGGGACAGTCACCTTTTGAAAACTCTTTAACTTCAAACAAACTATTAATCTCATCCTTGGACAAAGTATTAATAATAACTTCGCCTTTCTGAATAATTGAATCTGCTAAATCTCTTTTGCTTTGTTGCAACTTTTCTATTTTTTCTTCTATTGTATCTTTCGCAATTAGTTTAAAAACTTGAACTTTATTTTCCTGTCCTATTCTATGTGTTCTATCCGTTGCTTGGTTTTGAGCGCTTATATTCCACCATGGGTCAAAATGTATAACTACATCTGCTCCTGTTAAATTTAACCCTGTTCCTCCTGCTTTTAATGAAATTAAGAATACAGGTGTATTGTCAGAATTAAACTTGTTAGCAAGCTCTAATCTTTCCAAACTTTTTGTTGCACCTGTAAGCAGGTAATATTTTATTAAATTATTTCTTAAGTTTCGTTCAATTATGCTTAACATAGAAGTAAACTGTGAAAATATTAATACTTTATGACCATTTTCAATACAGTTCATAACTATTTCCATACATAAATCAAGTTTAGCACTACTTCCTTTATAATTTTCAAAACATAAAGAAGGATCACAACAAATTTGTCTTAAACGTGTAAGCATGGATAGAATTTTTATTTGGCTTTTTTCAAATCCTTGTTTCTGCACTTCATTTTTGAATTCTTGACTAAGTTTATACAATTCAGCTGTGTATAACTTCCTTTGATTTAACTCCATCTGTGCATAAGATATAGTTTCAATTTTGTCTGGAAGTTCTTTTAAAACATCCTTTTTTAATCGTCTTAAAATAAATGGCTGTATTTGTTTGTGAAGCCTTTTTAATATATCTTTGTTTTCGTATTTAACAATTGGTATTTCATATTTATCTTTAAACTTTTTATAGGTCAGTAAAAATCCAGGCATTATAAAATCAAATATGGACCAAAGGTCCGACAGAGAATTTTCTATTGGTGTTCCAGTTAATGCAAAACGAACATCACTTTTTATTAATTTTACTGCTTTTGCATTTTGAGTTGTTGAATTTTTAATATATTGTGCTTCATCTAATATGCAGTATTTAAAATCATAATTCTGGTATAACTCAATATCTCGTTTAATTAAATCATATGATGTAAATATTAACTCATAATCATTAATGGAGGACAGGAGTTCATGCCTTTGTTCCGCTGTTCCTACTACTATTAAAGTTGTTATATCGGGAGAAAATTTTTCTATTTCACTTTTCCAGTTATAAACTAATGATGTAGGGCATATTACAATCGAAGGCTTTTTACCGCTATTATTATCATCATTTTCCGATATATTTGTATATTTTTCAGATAATAATAAGCTTATTGTTTGAAGAGTTTTTCCTAAACCCATGTCATCTGCTAATATACCACCAAAAGAATAATTAGATAAGGTTTTAAGCCATTTAAAACCTGTTACTTGGTAATTTCTCATAATAGGATTTAATAATGTAGGGACTAGTAAATCTGTTTCATCGCATTCTTTTATATTGTGGATCATCTCTTTAAAGTCATGTTCTTTTTGGGCATTTATCCAATAGTTATTTTTTATTAAACTATCTAAATATAGAGAGCGGTATTTAGGAAGTTCTATGTGGCCAAGTTCAAGCTCTTCACTTGTTATATTTAAATCTTCAACTATTTTTTCCATAGTATTGAAATATTCATTTTCAAGATTTAAGAAAGATCCATCTTTTAATCTAAAATATTTTTTTCTTAATTTATAAGCATGTAGTATATCTTCGAGTTCGCTGGGATCAAATTCTAATTTATCCAAGTTTACTTCAATTAAATTGCTTTTAAGTTTAACACCCATGGACATGGACTTTGGATATCTTATATTTATTTTCTTAAAATCATCACTTACATTTACTTCGCAAAGTGATGTTAAATCATTTATTTTATTAGTTAAAAACTCATATATTAAATTTTCATCAATCATGGAATACTTTGCAGTTGATTTCTGAAAGTTAGCATTTTCTATTGCAATTAAAACTCTATTTTCTTCTATTAAATTTCTTACAATAGTATTGTCTTTAGAAGATTTTCTAAATGGGTTTACTTCTACTTCTCCATAACTAAATAGTACGTTTAAATATATAAAGCCTTTAGAGTTAGTATCAAGGTATATACTTGTTTTCAATGGTTCAACATTAAATTTATCAGATATTTTTATTTCTGATTTAACTAAAGCATGTTTAGAAATTTGTGGCAAAACTGCAGAACAAAATTTTCCCATATGTTCTTCTGAAAGTACTATTGTTTTAGAAGATTGCATAGAAATTTTATTAACAGCAGGCAAAACAGTATCAACAAATTCTTTAGAGCATCTATATAATTTATCTTCAACAATTAAATAAGTATAATTATTTGAATGTGACATATATGATATATTTAAATTAGTAGAAAGATAATATTGCTTATCTTCTTTTTCATCAATATAAAATTCAACATCTGGATTTTTATTTGCAAATGTAATATCCTTGTATGAATATTTATATCCTTGGAATTCCACTGTTTTATTTTCAAATAAATCAAAGAAATTATCTAAAGAAAAAGGGAAGATATTAAAAGCCCTTCCTTTAATGGTATAAGCATTATAAACACCTAAAGTTTTTTCAATAACTTGTTTATATATTTGAGATTCATTCATTAAAAAAGTAGCCAGGGGTTGTGATGATTTTTCAAAATTACTTATTTCATGTTTAAAGTTTTCTAAACTTTTTCCATATGTTAATGTGTTGCTATGTTTAATATTTGATGCTAAATCATAAACATCCTTTACGATATAATTTCTTTTAGAACCATCTGATCCTATGGTAAATTCAATTCCAATAGTGCTTTTATCAGATAAAACAATTACGGGATTTAATACTGCCGTTCCATCTTTTTGCTCGTTTTTTACACTTTCTTTTATTTTATCTTCAAATGTACTTATTAAATCTACAAGTGGATAATTATAATCAGGCGTTTTTATATTATTTTTCTTAAATAAACCATCATCAAATGCTATTAATTTAGAATTGTAAGTATAAAAAACTTTTAACATTAAAGAAACTATATGTTTGCAGCTACCGTTGTTTTCTAAAAAAGCAGCGCAATTGCAATCAAAATCATTAACATCACCATCTTCATCTAAATTAACGGATGTATCATATGAGGATAAATAATTTCCTTTTATTTTTGAAGAATAAGTACTGTCAAACGACATTTTTTCTTGATTAAAATGTTTTGTTATAGTTAAATTCCCTACATTATTATTCCTGTAATACTCTAAACCCCTATTATAGGTTTCTGTGTTTTCTGCACAGCTTTTTATATCGTTAATATTAAAATTAATTTTTTCCATGAATGCTCCAGTAAATCTTCCTTATGTATAGATACATATTATATTATTATTTAAAATGTTTTTCAAATCATTTTTGTGTATATTTTAATATTATTGTTTTTTATTATATGGTTATTAAATAAAAAGCACATATATGTCGTTAGATGAACATACTAAGCGCTAAACGCAAAATCAAAACATAATAAAAGTATTCCAAAATTATATATTTGGACAGCTAATATAAAAATAATTTATTAGACTCCTTAGATTTTCATGATATAATAATTATATAAAATATAAAAAAGGTGTTAATATGGAACAATTAAACCAACAAATAGACCAATATGGATATATAACATTTAAATCAGTTTCTTATGCTATGAAATTTGAATCAGCCTTAAAAAATCAAGATGTAAAAATAAAAATAATCCCAGTTCCAAGAAGTATTAGTTCAAGCTGTGGATTTTGCGTAAAATTTAATTTAAATATTTTTGATAATCTTATGGAAGTGATTAATAAGAATAAGATGGAGTATGAGAAAATTTATACGAATATATAGATTAGTTTTGAAGGGATGTTCTATTGTTTGAAGTTAATTTGACAATTTTAGGGACGGACCGTTTTTTTGCACAAAACCATTGCAAAAAAAGGTCCGTCCCTAAAATTGCGAAAAAAGGTACCGTCCCTGTAAATTGCCGAAAAAACGGTCCGTCCCCAAAAACTGTCCCTCGATAACAGCCGTTTTGTTATACTGCTAATGTTAAATAAATTCCACAAATAAAACCTACGGTCAAAAATACTGAGGATATTTTTCCTTTATGTAAAACTCTTGCTTCTGGCAACAGTTCACTTGCTGTTACATAAAGCATGCTACTTGCTGCGGCTGCTAAACAAAATGAAATGAAATAATTAGATATACCACCAAGTATAGAACCTATAACAGCACCAATTGCAGTTGGAAGACCAGTTAAAAGCGTTAGAAGTATAATGGTTAAAGATGATGCGCCTGCCATTTTCATAGGTACTCCTACACTCATTCCTTCTGGTATATTATGCGCTGCAATTAAAATTCCTATTTTTATTCCCATATCATTAGAGTATGCATAGCTTGAGCCAACTGCAACTCCTTCTGGAAAATTGTGCAAACCTAAACTTATCATAATTATCAATCCCATTTTAATATATGTTAAATTTTTTCCTGTGTATTTTTTTAACCTTTTTGTAGGTAACATTTCTTCGGCACAAAAAACCATAACTAGGCCTATAGATAGACCTAATGAAACTATGAAAAACCCTCCTATTTCATATGCATTTGGTAATAGATCAAATGATATTATTGATAGCATTATACCTGCTGCAAAACTTAACAAACATGAAACAACTTTGTCCGAAGGATTATGAATCAAAACAGACAAAATACCTCCAATGCATGTTCCTAATCCACCAATTATAAAACCTGATATAAAATAATTTAGTAGTTCCAAATAATTGCCCCCTTAACATGTACCATATATATTTCTATATTATATGATTGGTAATTTAGATTAAGTATTAAAAATGTTCTAAAATAAAGTAATACTTGTTTATCTATAAAATGTGGTATATAATTCATTTGAACAATTTCATACAATAATGTATATTTAAGCAAGAAGTGAAAATTTTAATAAACAAATTTTTTACATAACATAAGGAATAATTATGGAAAATAAATTAAAAACGAAAATAGTGCGTATAGAAAAAGATAATGATGCCCAAGAAATAATTAGAGAAGCTGCGAAAATTATAAATGATGGTGGTTTAGTTGTGTTTCCAACTGAAACTGTTTATGGAATTGGAGCTGATGCATTAAATGATGATGCAGTGGACAAAATATTTAAAGCAAAAGGTCGCCCACAAGATAACCCTTTAATAGTACATATATCATCTGTGGATGAACTTAATAATTTAGTGTCAGAAATACCTGAAAAGGCAAAGAAACTTACTGAAGCTTTTTGGCCTGGTCCTTTGACTTTAATTTTAAAAAAAAGCAGTATTATGTCTGATAAAATAACTGCAGGGCTTGATACGGTTGCTGTAAGATATCCATCTAATAAAATTGCGCTACAATTAATTAAAATTAGCGGAAAACCAATTGCAGCACCAAGTGCTAATACTTCAGGAAAGCCAAGTCCAACTGAAGCATCCCATGTAATAGAAGATTTAATGGGTAAAGTGGATATGATTATAGATGGTGGAAGTACATATATAGGTTTGGAATCAACAGTTATAGATATGACATCTGATATTCCAATGATTTTAAGGCCGGGTGGAATAACTAAAGAAGATGTTGAAAGTATTTTAGGTGAATGTGAATATGATCCAGCTATAATAAAAAGCAATGAAAAAATTATTCCTAAATCACCTGGTCAGAAATATAGACATTATTCTCCTAAAGCAGAAGTTATATTATATAAAGGTTCAATTGAAAATATAACAGAAAAAATTAATCAAGATTATGAAGAAGCATTACAGCAAGGAAAGCGTCCAGGTATAATGTCAACAAATCAAACTGAAGAATGTTATAATTTAAAAACTAAATTATGCATAGGTGATAGAACAAAGTTATTAACAATTTCGTCTAATTTATTTTCGTGTTTAAGAAAATTTGATGAAATGGGTGTGGATCTTATATTAGCTGAGGCTGTAGAAGAACAAGGTCTTGGAAAAGCAATAATGAATAGGATTGGCAAAGCTGCCATCAAAACTATTATAGTATGAGGTTAATATGAATATATTATTTGTTTGTACAGGCAATACATGCAGGAGCAGCATGGCAGAAGGTATTTTTAAATATATGTTAAATAAAAATAATATAAAAAATATTACTGTTAATTCTGCAGGAATAAGTGCTTTGGAAGGAGAAAAAGCAAATTACAATTCTATACAAGTTTTAAACAG
This sequence comes from Firmicutes bacterium UBA6132, assembly GCA_002435835.1. The sequence goes on along the minus strand of DIVM01000027.1, from coordinate 10,221 downwards.
TAAAGGTATTGATATAACAAATCATAGGGCAAAACGAATAAACGATGAAATATTAAAAAAATCAGATTTAATATTGACTATGACTTCATCTCATAAAGGGATGCTTAATAAATTTGCACCAGAAAGTGCAAATAAAATATTTACATTGAGAGAATTTGCATATAAAATAAACGATGAAATTCCAAATAACAGAAATTTGGATATTGATGACCCATATGGTATGGATTATAATGTGTATGAATTATGTATGAAAGAAATAGAAATAGAGCTTATAAAAATTATTGATAATATAAATAAGCTAAATATTTAACTAAGGAGAAAAAATGAAAATAGTAATTGCATGCGATCATGGCGGTTTAGAATTAAAGGAAATAGTAAAGGAACATTTGATTAAAAAAGGACATTTTGTTAATGATATAGGAACATATAACATAGAAAGTGTTGATTATCCTGATTACGGAAAAAAAGCTGCAGATATGGTTATACAGGGTGAAGTTGAAAAAGGTATTGTTATTTGTGGAACTGGTATTGGTATATCATTAGCTGCAAATAAAGTAAATGGAATAAGATGTGCCCTTTGTACAAATGAATACATGGCTAAAATGGCAAGATTACATAATGATGCAAACATGTTATCATTAGGAAACCGTGTAATAGGTACAGGAATAGCACTTGAAATAGTTGATGTATTCTTAGCAACAGAATTTGAAGGCGGAAGACATGCAAATCGCGTAAATAAAATAATGGAAATAGAAAAATAGAAAAATAAATTTTTATATCTAAAAGTTAAATTAAAAGATAACGAGGAATAACAAATGGCTAATTATTTAATAGCATTTTTTTCAGCCTTAATAATATCATTTATGCTGACACCACTTGCAAGAAAGCTAGCTTTTAAAGTTGGAGCTCTTGATGTGCCAAAGGACAATAGAAAAATTCATAAAAAACCAATGCCTTATTTTGGTGGATTGGCGATTTATGTTTCGATAATGTCTTGTATGATAGTGTTCATGCCCCATGATAAAACTAATATCTCTATAATGATTGGAGCAACAGTTATTGTTCTTGCGGGTATACTTGATGATATGTATGATATGCCAGCTAAAGTTAAATTTATAATACAAATAGTAGCTGCATGTATTGCAATTTATGGTGGTGTAAAAATACATTTCGTAACAAATCCATTAGCAGAGACAGGAATAAGTTTATTAAGAAATTTAACAGTACCTATTACTTTGTTTTGGATAGTTGGAATTACAAACACTATTAATTTAATAGATGGATTAGATGGTCTTGCATCAGGTGTTGCCTCCATAGCTGCGGCAACTTTATTGTTCACAGCAGCTATTAAAGGATATTATTTTATAGTATTGCAATGTGCAATAATTGTAGGAGCTTCACTTGGATTTTTACCTTTTAACTTTAACCCTGCAAAAATATTTATGGGAGATACTGGGTCTTTACTTCTTGGATATATGTTGGCAGTTACATCGGTTCTTGGTACAGTAAAAAGTGTTGCTGCTATAGCTCTTATAGCTCCTATTTTTGCATTAGGAGTACCTATATTTGATACAACTTTTGCAATAGTAAGAAGAAAATTAAACAATAAACCTATAATGCAGGCTGATAAAGAACATTTACATCATCAGCTCATGAAAAAAGGTCTAAACCAAAGACAAACAGTTTTAATTATTTATTTAATTAGTATGCTTTTAGGTCTTGCAGCAGTAGTTGTATCTGATGCAGAACCAGCTACAGGATTTATAGTTGTAGGAATTGTGTTGATAATAGTATTTATATTTGCTAAAAAGTTAGGGTTATTTAATAAGAAAGTAAATAAAAAATAATTTGAATAATTATTTAAAATAACGGAGGATGCAGTATGAAAAAAATAAAAGTGCTTGTAATATTTGGAACGCGTCCAGAAGCTGTAAAAATGGCTCCAATAGTAAAAGCACTAAAATCAGATAAAGAAAATTTTGAATCAAAAATATGTGTTACAGCTCAACATAGGGATATGTTGGACCAAGTACTTCGCATATTTGACATAGAACCGGATTATGATTTGAATATTTTTCAAAGTGGTCAAACTCTAACAGGAATTACTTGTAGAGCTCTAACTGGATTAGAAACAGTTATAGAACAATTTAAGCCTGATTTAATATTGGTACAAGGGGATACAACAACTGTATTTTCTGGAGCATTAGCTGCCTTTTATCACCAAGTTAAAATAGGTCATGTTGAAGCAGGATTAAGAAGTGGTAATTTATATTCACCATTTCCGGAAGAAGCAAATAGAAAATTAACAGGCGTTTTAACTGATTTTCATTTTGCACCAACTGAAACTTCAAGAGCTAACCTTTTAAAAGAAGGATACGAAAACTCAAAAATATATATAACAGGTAATACGTCAATAGATGCTTTAAAATGGGTTATAGATGCAGATTTTAGATTTAAAGAGGAAATACTTAATAATATTGATTTCAATAATAAAAAAGTTGTTTTACTTACATCTCATAGAAGAGAAAATATTGGTGAACCAATGGAAAATATTTTTTCTGCAGTTAAAGATACTGTAGTAGAAAATTCAGATGTTGAAGTGATTTATCCTATGCACTTAAATCCAAAAGTAAGAGAAATAGCAAATAGAATACTCGGAAATATGGAAAGAGTTCATTTAATAGAACCTCTTGATTATCTTCCATTTACAAATTTAATGGCAAAATGCTATGCAGTTGTTACTGATTCTGGCGGGGTTCAGGAAGAAGCTCCTTCATTGGGAAAACCAGTTTTAGTTGTAAGAAAAGAAACTGAAAGACCTGAAGGAATAGAGGCAGGGACTGCAAAGCTTGCAGGTGTTGATAAACAAAATATATATACTGAGCTTAATAACTTAATAAATAACAAGCAAGAATATAAAAAAATGGCCAATGCTGTAAATCCTTATGGTGATGGTAAAGCTGCACAGTATATAGTGGACGCAATACGTAAAAATATGCTATAATTTATAGAAACTGTTGATATCTGTCGACTGTTTTTATAAAAAATATAGATTGCATGAATAATTTGATTAAAATATATTGACAAAGCATAAGATTTGTAATATACTTCGAATATCAAAGTATTGATGTGAAAATAACGATTAAAAAATAAAAATTACATTGCAAATTAATGGAGGAAATTATGAATTTCGAAAAAATAGCAGATATATTAGAAGAAGAGTTAGGCGTAGAAAGAGAAAATATTAAAGCAGAAAGCAAATTAAAAGCTGATTTAGGCGCTGATTCTCTTGACTTATTTGAATTAATCTCTAAATTAGAAGATGAATTTGATATAACTGTTGAAGAAGAAGATTATGAAAAACTTGTAACTGTACAAGATATAATGAATTATATTGAAAATAAATAAAAAATAATTTATTCATCTAGTTGAAATTGTAGGTATTACCTGCAAAGTTTAATAACTGGATCAATCATGTAAAAACGAGATGTATAATAGATACTTCTCGTTTTTTTGAAATAAAAACTAAGGTGATTATATGATATATACTAAAATATGTGATTTATTAAATATTAAATACCCGATTTTTCAAGGGGCAATGGCTAACATATCCGATGCAAGCCTTGCAGGAGCAGTTTCTGAAGCAGGTGGTTTAGGTATAATAGCTGCTGGAAACAATAATGCTGAATATGTAAAAAAAGAAATAGATAAAGTAAGATCTATTACTGATAAACCATTTGGTGTAAATGTAATGTTGTTAAGCCCTCATGCTGAAGCAGTAAGTCAATTGATTGTTGAAGAAAAAGTTCCTGTAGTAATAACAGGTGCTGGCAATCCAGGTAAGTTTATGAAAGAATGGCAAGCAATAGGATGTAAAGTTATTCCTGTTGTACCTTCTGTAGCATTTGCTAAACACTTAGAAAAACTTGGCGCTGATGCACTTATATGTGAAGGTACTGAATCAGGAGGCCATGTAGGTGAAACAACAACAATGGCTTTAGCACCTCAAGTAATTGATGCAGTTAAAGTTCCAGTTATAGTAGCTGGTGGTATAGCTGATGGAAGAGGAGTTGCTGCTGCGTTTTCATTAGGAGCTTCAGGAATTCAAATTGGAACAAGATTCCTCGTTGCAAAAGAATGCAATGTACATGAAAATTATAAAAAAAGAATTTTAAAAGCTAATGATACTGATACTGCAGTTACAGGCAGAAAAACAGGACACCCTGTAAGAGTTATAAAAAATAAATTAGTTAATCAATTTAAAGAGTTAGAAAAAGTAAATGCCTCTATTGAAGAAATGGAAGAGTTGGGCAAAGGAAGACTTTATAAAGCTGCTATCTTAGGTGATATGGACTATGGTTCAGTAATGTCAGGTCAAATTGCAGGTTTAGTTAATAAAGAACAAACTTGTGAAGAAATCATAGTTGAAATGTTTGAAGAAGCTGAAAATATAATTAAAAGCTTAAATTCTATTATTTCATAATCGGAGGATATAATGGGTAAAACAGCATTTATATTCCCAGGTCAAGGTGCACAATACGTTGGAATGGGTAAAGAATTTTATGATAATTTTACAGAAAGCAAAGAAATTTTTGAAAGAGCAAATGAAGCTTTGGGTTTTGATATAACAAAATTATGTTTTGAAGGGCCTGAAGAAAGTTTAAGTGAAACCAGAATTACTCAGCCAGCAATTTTAACAACTTGTATGGCAATATATGAAGTACTAAAGAAAAAAATAATTTCTCCTTCTTATCTGGGAGGACTTAGCCTTGGAGAATACTCAGCTTTAACAGCTTCTGATGCAATAGATTTTGAAACAGCAGTGAAACTAGTCTACAAAAGAGGAAATTACATGCAAAATGCAGTTCCTTTAGGCGAAGGTGGTATGATTGCTCTTCTTGGATGTACTGATGAAGATGCATATGAATTTTGTAAATATGTAACTGAAAACTCAGAATTATTAGAACCTGCTAATTTTAACTGTCCTGGACAAATTACTGCTGGAGGTAAAACAGCAGCGTTGGATTATGCTCTTGGTGAATATAAAAATTTCAAAATAAAAAGAGCTATGAAGTTACAAGTAAGTGCACCATTCCATACAACAATGTTAAAACCTGCAGGAGATAAACTAAAGGAAGATTTAAGTGAAATACAATTTAAGAAACCAAGCTTTCAAGTAATATCAAATGTTGATGCACAGTATTATTCTACAGAGCAAGAAATAGCTGAAAAACTTGAAAAACAAGTTTCAAAGTCAGTTTTGTGGGAATCATGCATGAGAAAAATGATAGAAGATGGCGTAGACACTTTTGTTGAAATTGGACCGGGAAAAACACTATGCGGTTTCTTAAAGAAAATAGATAAAAATATAAAATGTTTTAATGTAGAAAATTTAAATGACTTAGAGCTATTATTAAGCGAAATTCAATAGTTCAAAGAAAGGGTTGTTATGAATAAAAGTGCTATAATTACAGGAGCTTCTAAAGGTATAGGAGCTGAAATTGCTAATAGATTAAATGAACTTGGTTATAATCTTGTATTGAATTACAGAAGCAACACAAGTTCTATGGAAGAAATAATAGAAAGTTTTACAAACAAAGATACTAAAAATATAATAGTTCAATGTGATGTTTCAAATTATGACGATTGTAAAACACTTATAGATACTGCATATGAAAACTTTGGAACAATAGATGTATTAGTTAATAATGCAGGAATTACAAAAGATAATTTACTTGCTATGATGTCTGAACAAGAGTTTGATGCAGTTATAGACACAAACTTAAAAGGAACATTTAATTGCTGTAGACATATCTCAAAAAGAATGATGAAACAAAAATATGGAAGAATAGTTAACATTTCATCAGTAGTAGGTTTATCTGGCAATGCTGGTCAAGTTAATTACTCTGCTTCAAAAGCTGGAGTAATTGGTATGACAAAATCTATGGCAAGAGAATTAGGAAAGAAAAATATACTTGTAAATGCCATAGCACCAGGATTCATACAAACAGAAATGACTGATAAAATACCAGAAGATATGAAAGCTGAAATGTTAAAGAATATACCGCTTAACAAATTAGGAAGTCCTAAGGATATAGCTGATGCAGTAGAATTTTTAATTTCTGATAAAGCTACATATATTACAGGACAAGTGTTATCCGTAAATGGCGGATTTTATATGTAATTAATTAATTACAAAGTGAATTTGGAGGAAATATGAAAAGAAGAGTAGTAATTACAGGTTTAGGAGTTATAACTTCTATAGGAACTGGAATAAATCAATTTTGGGGAAATATGAAAGAAGGTAAATGCGGCATAAGTTTATTAGAAGCATTTGATACAAGCGACTTTAAAGTTAAATTAGCTGCAGAAGTTAAAGATTTTGATCCAACATTATATATGGATAAAAAAGAAGCAAAAAGACAGGACAGATTCACTCAATTTGCTCTGGCAGCATCTGAATTAGCTGTTCAAGATTCAGCTTTGGATGTTGAAAAAGTAGATAAAGAAAAATTCGGAGTTATCATAGGCAGCGCAGTAGGCGGAATTAAAACTATAGAAGCTGAATGTGAAAAGTTGTTTAATAAAGGACCAAGCAAAGTTTCAACTTTCTTTGTTCCAATGATGCTATCAAACATAGCTGCAGGAAATGTTGCAATTAAATACGGTGCAAACGGAATAAATTACAATATAGTTACAGCATGTGCTTCAGGTGCTAATGCAATTGGAGAAGGATTTAAAAGCATTCAAAATGGAACAAGCGATGTTATAATAGCAGGTGGAGCAGAAGCTTCAATATCTGCATCAGCAGTTGCAGGTTTCCAAGCATTAACTGCTCTTTCAACAGCAACAGATCCTAATCGTGCATCAATTCCTTTTGACAAAGAAAGAGATGGATTTGTAATGAGCGAAGGCGCTGCAATAATGATTCTTGAAGATTATGACCATGCTGTAGCAAGAGGAGCTAAAATATATGCTGAAGTTGCAGGATATGGATTTACTTGCGATGCATACCATGTAACTAGTCCGGACCCAAAAGCAGAACAAACTTCAAGAGCAATATTAAATGCAATTAAAGATGCAGGAATCACTCCTGATGAAATAGGCTATATAAATGCTCATGGAACAAGCACAGGATATAATGATCAATTTGAAACTGCTGCTATTAAAAAGGTATTTGGAGAAAATGCTATTAATGTTCCTGTAAGTTCAACGAAGTCAATGACTGGACATATGCTTGGAGCAGCTGGAGCTATTGAAGCAGTAGTTATTGCTAAAGCAGTAGAAGATTCATTTGTACCTGCAACAATAAACTATAAAGTAGAAGATCCTAATTGTGATTTAGATTATGTTCCAAATGTGGGAAGACAAAAAGAAATTGAATATGCATTATCAAATTCATTTGGATTTGGCGGTCACAATGCCACATTGGTAATAAAAAAATACAGCAACTAGGAGTCAAAATGCCTTACGATATAAATGAAATACAAAATATACTTCCACACAGATATCCTTTTTTATTAGTTGATAAAATAATTGAATTAGAAGAAGGGAAAAAAGCTGTAGGATTAAAAAATGTTACAATAAATGAACCATTTTTCCAAGGACATTTTCCTGGAAATCCTGTTATGCCAGGCGTTTTAATAACAGAAGCATTAGCACAAACAGGAGCTTTGGCAGTTTTATGTCTTGATAAATTTAAAGGTAAAACTGTTTACTTAGGTGGAATAAAAAATGCTAAGTTTAAAAGAATGGTTTTACCTGGTGACACACTAAAACTTGCAGTTGAACTTGTAAAATTAAAAGGTAGTTTTGGTGTCGGTATGGGAACTGCATATGTTGGCGATGAAGTAGCTGCAGAAGCTGAATTAATTTTCATGGTAAAATAATAAATTTTACAATAAATTTAAAGTATTGATAAAATTTTATCATTTGAATTCAAAATTATACTTGATTCTTTATAAAAAGTAGTATATATTAATTATAAGAAAAAAACATGTTAATTTTGATCTGTAATATTTGAAATATTAAAGCCTTTTATTATAAGTTTTTATAGTAAAAGGTTTTAAATATATTATTTTGCAAACGTTTAAAACCAAACATTCAAATCATACTTAGTATGTTTTTGGGTACTATATATTTTATAAGTACCTACTGGACAAATTGTTGTCTATGAAATATAATAGCAACAACATTATATAAAAACTTTAAATAATTGATAAAAAAAAAACAAGTGTATTAAAATTATTATAATGTTAATAATAATATTTTAAAATATTTATTAAAGGTGGTGGTATTGTGTCAATTGAAGTCATTAAAGTAATAAAGGAGGCTGAGGAAAAAGCTGAATCAATTAAAAAAGAAGCTGCTCTTAAAGCTAAACAAATTATTACTGATGCTGATGCAAGCGCATCCCGCATAATAGATGAAGCAACTCAAGAGGCGGATTCGAAAAGAAGGGATGTACTAAATAATGCAGAAAAAGAGGCAGAAATTCTTTATGCAAACATTATCCAAAATGCAAACAAAGAATATGATAGTGTCTTAGAAAAAGCAAATGGTAAAATGAACGATGCAGCAGAAATTATTCTCGAAAGGATAGTGAAGCGTAGTGGCAATAGTTAAAATGAACAAAATCAGCATCATAGGCCTTGATGGTGTAAAGTCATCACTTATAAAAGAGCTTATGGATTTAGGAGTCATGGAGATCTCTTCGTTAGACTATAGGCTACAGGATAAGGATTGGATTGGCTATACTGAAAGAGATGGAAATGAAAATGAAATTTTAAAATATGATTCCAGACTTTCAAAGCTTAATTTAGTTCTTGAAAGCCTTGATAAATACGATAAAACTAAGAAACCTATGTTTGCTGTTAGGAAATCAATTTCAAACAATGAATTTGAAAAAGTACTACAAAATCAAGATGTTATTAATAACAAAGTAGAAGATATACTTACACTAAATTCTTCATTAAATGAATTAAGTTCACAGGAGAATAAAATAGAATTAAGTAAAATTAGTTTAAAGCCCTGGATTGATTATAAAATTCCACTTAATTTAAATGAAACAAAATTTACATCTATTTTAACAGGCGTCATACCTAATATGGTAAATATATCTAAGCTTCAAGAAGATATTGAAAATAAAACAAATAAATATTTCATTGATGTAATAGGAAGTGACACAGACCAATATTATATATCTATAATTTGCTTAAAAAGTGAAAAAGACGATGTATATGAAATATTAAAACAATATAGTTTTAATGTAGTGATTTTTAAAGATTTACAAGGAACTGCTTCTGAAAATATTTTAAATTTTGAAAAAGAACTTAGTGAAATAGCACTTAAGAAATTAAAAATAGAAGAAGAGATTTCAGGTTGCATTAATCATAGGAATGAAATTCAATATTTATATGATTACACAGTAATGGAAAGAGATAAAAGTAAAATACTTAGGAATATGTTGAAAACAAACAAAACATTCTATATTAACGGATGGATTCCTGAAAAATGTAAGGCAAATGTAGAAAATGTTCTAAAGCAAAACGAGTGCTGGTACGAAATAGTAGAACCGCAACAAGATGAACAATATCCTATCTTGCTTAATAACAATTCTTTTGCTCAACCTTTTGAATCTATTACAGAATTATACAGTTTACCATCATCTTCAAACATAGATCCAACAACTATTATGGCACCTTTTTATTTTATGTTTTTTGGTTTGATGTTAGCAGACGTTGGATATGGGATAATAATGGCCTTAGCATGTTTTATGATTTTAAATAAGTTTAAACTTGAAGGAACAATTCAAAAAATGCTAAAAATGTTTTTCTGGTGCGGTATATCCACTGCATTTTGGGGAGCAATGTTTGGAAGTTGGTTTGGAGATGCAATACCTGCAATAGCTAAAGTATTTTTCAAATCTGATTTTACAATAAATCCTTTATGGTTAAACCCTATGAAGGAGCCAATGACAGTATTAATTTTCTCATTTATTTTTGGGATAGTTCACTTGTTTGTTGGAATGGGAATAAGCGCATACATGCTTGTTAGAGATGGAAAACCACTAGCAGCTGTAACAGATATAGGATTTTGGTATGGCTTCATTATAGGAATTGCATTATGGTTGTTTGGAAATGCTATTCTACCAGGTTCAACAGCAATTGGAAAATGGATGACTATAATATTTGCTTTAGGTTTAGTTTTAACTCAAGGAAG
>DIVM01000346.1 GCA_002435835.1 Firmicutes bacterium UBA6132 | reverse complement strand
TCTTTTTCATTATTAATTAACAATTATTCAAAATTAATAAAATGATTCAGAACACAATAAAATATATAGATATATTTGTTGTATTTGGTTATGTTATAACTTTTCTATTCCTATCTATTTCTAGAATTTCCTACCCTTACAGTTTAGAAGGTATAGAAGGGGCTCACTTAATAGAAGTTCATCGGATTTTGAATAATCAACTACTATATACCTCACCTTCCCTAGATTATGTTCCTTTGATTTATCCCCCATTATATTTTTATTTATCAGCAATTTTTGCCAGAGTTGTTGGTTTTGGTTTTTTACCACTAAGAATACTCTCATTGCTGGCAACACTTGGATGTGTGACTTTAATTGTGGTTCTGGTTTTCAAAGAAACTCAAAATAGTTTTTCAGCGGTTATTTCATCTGGTTTATTTCTGGCAACATATAATCTAACAGATTCCTGGTTTGATCTTGCTAGAATTGATATGGTGTTTGTCTTTTTTTTGTTGTTAGGTGTATTCTTTGTGAGACATTATACCAATGCAAAAGGAGCTCTTACATCCGGTTTGCTTTTTGCTTTGTGTATTTTAACAAAACAAACTGCTATTGTTTTTATTTTGCCTTTTCTCATTTATTCTGCATTTTTTCGAACTATTAAATATTCCTTAATAATGATCGGGACATTTTTATTCTTTTCAGTTACCACTTTGCTTTTAATTAATACATCAAACAATGGTTGGTTGTTTTATTATTTGTTTGAACTACCTCAAAATCATCATTTATCCATATATTCAAGCTTAACTTTTTGGCTGAATGATATTTTAAAACCACTTGGAATTGCATTATTAATTGGTTTGTTTTATTTATTTGGCCGACAAAAAGGAAAAATTTCAAAAAATGAAGCATTCTATTTTATAACTTTTTTGAGTTTTCTATTGGGGTCTTGGATTGCTCGGTCAAATATCGGAGGAGCTGGCAACACACTAATTCCAGCTTATTTAATAATTTCTGTTTTATTCGGTCTTGGCATTAATCGTGCCATGGTTTTCATTGAAAAAAATTACACAAACCAAAAGTCCATGCAATCATACATTCTAATAATTATTTTATTTCAATTTATTATCCTGGTTTACAATCCATTTTCTTTGGTGCCAACAGAAAATCATAAAAATTCTACGGATCAAATAATTAATGAAATTGAAAAAACTACAGGTGAAGTATTCATACCCTCTCATAATTATTTATCTTTGTTGTCCGGAAAGAAACCTTACATGAACACCTTTGCATTTTATGAATTTGCCGGTGCTTATGGAGGGGCTGCTTTACCATTAGGAGATGAAATCTTGATGGAAATAAAAAATGCTCTTGTTCGAAAAGATTTTGATTTAATAATTACAGATCTCACCGACCAGGATTTTTTCACCAATAATCTGCAAGAAAATTATACAGAATCAAATTATTTTGAGTTTGAAAAGAAAAACACCCTATTCTCAGTTTATCGAAGGTATTCAAATTCAGTTTTAGTATTTTTTAAGAAAAGACAGTAATAGTTATGAAATGCTGAGCGAGGTATTATAAGTTTTCATTCGCAAATTAATCAGATGTGGTTAGATATTTTGAACCTGTAATTTTAGATAGAAGGACAAGCTTTTTTTAAGAAACAATTTATCTTCTTACTGAAAATTTATTCGAATCACTAACTTCCGTATATTTTTACACCACTAAAAAATTTAAACGATCTTAGCAAAAATATGACAATAGCAATTATTCTAACCATAAAAGAAAAATTTACAAATTTAACAGGAAATATTTATATTCGAGCGTTTATTTATTCGCTAGTTGGCTTTTTGGTTCTACGTTTGTTTTCAAGTTCTGTTATGCTTTTAGATATATTTTTTCCAAGCCCAGATGCTGTTGATTCTGAAATAACTAGACGAATTATTAATGGCTTGAAGGAACAAAATAATTTCTTCCGGTTCTTTCTTGCTCCATGGTACCGATGGGACACAGCCAGATATTTAGAGATTTCAAATTTTGGTTATGATTTCAATTTAGTAAATGTTGTGTGGCCACCGTTATATCCATTTCTAGTAAAAATTTTTAGCTTTATTTTCAAACCATCAATATTCGCTTCAATAATTGTTTCAAATCTCTTTTTGGTGTTTAGCTTATTTTTGTTTTATCTTTTAACAAATGATTATTTCGATGAAGAAATAGCAAAAAAATCCTTGTTTTTTCTTCTGCTATTCCCATCTTCTTTTTACTTCATTGCTGGGTATTCAGAGTCGTTGTTTTTGTTTTTATCCATCAGTGTGTTTTTATTATTGCGAAAGAAAAGGTGGTTGTGGGCTGGATTTATTGCAGCATTAGCAACACTTACAAGGGTTCAGGGTCTCCTACTAGTAATACCAATTCTTGTTGAATTAGTGAAGGAACATAAGGAAGAAAAAATATTAAAACAACTATTCACACATTCTATTGCTTGTGTCTATGCTCCGATTAGTTATGGCTTATATAGCATGTATGTTCATTATGGACTACATACTGATTATCCTTGGGTTATGCTAAATAAGTATTGGAATCAAAGATTTGGTTTACCTTGGGAAGGGATAATTGGAACCACTCGTTTTTTGATTAACAACATTGGAAAATATTATGACCCATCCCAATTTATGAATTTTCTTAACTTATCATTAGTTTTGGTTACAGCAATATTGTTAGTAACCATGCGAAAAAAAATTCCTTTATCACTTTCAATTTATAGTTGGTTTATGTTGTTTGTAATTATTGGGAAAATTGACCATAATGATGTGTTCGTAGGATCAATCAGGTACATAATGGTTATTTTTCCCATTTATTGGGAAATGGTTTTTTTAGTCAACAATAAAGTAAAGAAAATATTCTTTTTTTCGATTTCTATTATTCTGCAAATAATTCAGATAGTGTTTTTTTACTGGTGGGTTTGGGTGTCATGAGAAATTCGACGAATTACTTAGATTATCATAAAATCTTATTAATATCTAACCCTTCGATAAAGGGAAAACCTATCAAATATCTTATCTATTATATAATTATCACTTAATTCAACTTCCAGCCAATGTGGAATTGGATCATCTTCAAAAAAAGAGGGGCCGACAACGATAAAGAGGGGTTCTGATGTTAAAGCCCTTTCAGGGTCCCCAAGGTTTTCCAAGTGTAATGGCCAGACAGTATCAGTTGATAGCTGACGGTTTGCTAAGTAGGGAATTTGGGCTAATTCAGACCAGTTTAAAATCAGGTCGTCTGGTGAAGAATTTGATTCTACATATTTGGCAATATTTGATGCAATAACATTTTGATAACCCAGCACTGTGTGATTGATCACATAATTTTCTAAAGAAAGCTCACCAGTTCGAAAATCAATATAACCAGATAAATATTCATGAGAATTAAAGAGTGTATTTCCAATGATTGCAAAAATAAATAATCCAGGCAACAAGTAAACAAATCGAATATTTTTTGATTTGTTTTTCTTAATGATTTTTATAAGCTCAACAATATCTGAGCTAGCGAGCAAAACAAGTGATGGTAATAAAAGTAATCCATAATGGAAGAAAATAAACTTTGAAAATCCCGCTTCGATAATAGACACTGCAAACCAAATAATGATCAATAGTTTTATAATAATTTTTGAGTCAACAATAGAAAAATTCTTTATGGAAATAAAAAAAGTTCTTGTTATATTTAATACTCCAATCAACAATAAAGACAAATTGGTTGAAGAAATAATGTAGAAAGGTATGATGATTATAAAAATCCAGGGCATTTCCACCAGATTCACATACCCCGAACCATTGGTGAATACCATTAAGAATCTGGAGAGTAAATCCTGGCTGTAAAAATATCCAATCACCATTGATATAATTGTCACAAAACCGAGAAAAATCAGTACAATCTGAAGAACTAACAATTTCCAAGATGTATGTTTGGTTTTAAATACGAACCTCAAAATATTCATAGATAAAGCCACAACCAAAGGTGCAATATAAACAGCCTTATATAAAAAGCAAATGGCACAAAGACCACCTAATAAATAATACAAGATGGGTTTTCGTTTGTGTTGGACTAAATCTGCACATAACCAAATTGAAATTGTCATAAAGGTGTTTACAAACAATTCGGTTTGGGCTGTATCACCTGCAATATTTGTCATGGAACCAATAAAAACATAAAAAAATGCAGCCAGGATTCCACCAAATGAATTGGTTAATTTAGAACCTAATTTATATAAAAAAATGCCATTCAACCAAACCCAGAAAATGAGAAACAATTGTAATGAATTCGTTTGTTCTCCAAGAAGCTTAAAAATAATTGCATAGGTATAATAAATGGCAGGCAAATGATGGTTGGGATGATGAGTGCTATAAAGAGGTTCTCCCTGAAGGATTAAGCTGGCATGATATGCACGTGCTCCTGTGTCGTTATCAATGGGAAGGGAAAAAGTGGGCAGACGAATGATTATGACGAAAATTAGTAAACATAAATAAAAAAAGTTCTTTTTGTCAAATAAATTTTTTCTGTTCAATAAAATACCTCTGTTAATCGAGAATAATTATTGCGAATGAAGTTTGGATATAAATATGGAAATCTGGGTTATAGGTTTATTCAAAAACCATTTTCGAGATCAATTCTAAATTATGTATTAAATAATCAATAACCTTAGTGAAAATTATATAGAAGATTCTAATAATGTCTACCAAGTCAACTTTATCGATTAAAAAAATAATAAAAAATAGAATTATAGTATTTCTTCTCGGAATCATTTTTGGCCTTTTATTGTCAAGATATATAGTTATGA
>DIVM01000141.1 GCA_002435835.1 Firmicutes bacterium UBA6132 | reverse complement strand
GTTGCAGGAACACCAAACTCTACAGGAATTCCGCCAGCTTCCCAAATACCTTGTTTTATTTTTTCAGTAAGAGTGCGTAAATGTGCAGTTCCTGGTGAACCTTCCATGAAAGTGTTAGCTACACCGATATGTGGTTTTTTTCTGATATCAGAATCACAAAAACCTGCACCTTTCATCATTGTACGTCTGTGTACAGCACTTTTTCCATTCCAATATGATCTTTCTTTATCCATTTTTTTACTTCCCTTCTTATTTTTATATTTAACTATTAACTAAATTTTTATTTCAAGATATGGTCAGAAGAAATATAGATTACTTCTGATGCAATTTTTTCATTAATTTTTTCAATAAATTTTTCTTTTTCTATTTCTTCTATGGAAACAGATATATCGCTTGGTTTCCATCCTACAGTGTCTACTAAACACCTCTGAAGTACATGTGAAATAATTTCTAATTCACCTTTGCTTCTTCCTGGGTATAATTTTAAACTAATATGCGGCATATAGTTTACACCTTCCTTTTAAATAATTACTACTTATTGCTCAATCTCTAAATTATCTTTTAATTCCATTCAGCGCCTATACCCGCATCTATTGATTTTTCATAAATAGCCTTAGCAGTCATTAAATCCTGTACTCCTATTCCTACAGTTTTAAAAACAATGATCTCTTCATCATTTTCACGTCCTATTATCTTGTCCGATAAAACATCCCCTATTTCTCCTGTAAAATCATTTTCAGTTATTAATCCATTATTTAATGGAATCAGTATATCTCCTGCTTCCTCAAGAACTGCTGATTTTGAGTCAAAATAGATTTTGCTTGCACGTGTTAAAATATGGGGATCCATTTCTTGCATATGTGGCTGATAAGAACCTACACAGCTTACTGTAATTCCTGCTTTACATTTTGAAGCATCAAATACAGGTTTATTAGATGGAGTAACAGTAACCAATAAATCTGCATCTTCAAGAGCCTCATCAGATGTTGATGCTGCAATTATTTTTGTATCATAAGCAGCAAGCTCTTTAGTCATAATATTTACGAAATCATTTAAGCGTTCTGGTACATAATCATAAACTTTGACTAATTCAAGATTTCTAACTGACATCATTGCCTCTAACTGAGTTGCTGCCTGTCCTCCTGTTCCAATCAAAGCTCCAATCTTAGCATCTTTTCTTGCTAATTTATCAAAAGCAACTCCAGAAGCAGCGCCGGTTCTAAGCTGTGTTACATATGCTCCATCTAAAATTGCTACTATACTACCTGTTTTTCCATCAATTAAAACAACTTGAGAAAAAATCGAAGGAATTCCTTTATCAATATTACGCGGAAAAACATCAACTATTTTCAACGATGCATAATCCGCATCTTCAACATATGCAGGCATAAACAAAAGCGCACCATCATGTTTTTTAACTTGTATATTTGTTCTTAGCGGACTTTCACTTTTGCCTTCAGAATAAAACACAAACGACCGTTTAACCGCTTCTATTGTTTCTTTCATTGAAAACACTTTTTTTATATCCTCTTTATTTAAAAGCAACATCGATTTCACTTCCTCTCTTATTTCCGATTAACCTAATGAAAAACCATACTTTACAGGATCTTCTTGGTCAATTATAAATTGGCTGTATCCAGTTATATATGCAGTGCCTGTAATTTCAGGTACTATTGCAGGATAATCACCAACTTTTGTTTCGCGAAGAACCTTACCAACAAACTTAGTATTGATTACGCTTTCATAAGCAAAATCTTGGCCAATACCTAATTTACCTTTTGCATAAAGTGTTGCGATCTTTGCACAAGTTCCGGTTCCACAAGGAGACCTGTCAATTTGTCCGTCAAATATTGTTATGTTTTGCATATCAGCATCCGCTGATTTCGCCGGTCCATAAATTTCACAAAGGTCTATTGTATTAATATTCGGCAATTCAGGATGTACTATTTCTAACTGCTGATTTGCTGCTTCAATAATTGCCATACCCATATCAACTAACCGAGATGCATTTTCAGGACAAATATCAATACCACCTAATTGTTCATGGTCTACAATAGCAAAGAAACTGCCTCCAAATGATACATCAAGTTTTATATCCCCATAATTTGGTACATTTACAACAACATCTTTTTTGTATAAGAATGCAGGCACATTTTCAAATGAAATCTTCTCTGCTCTTCCATCCTTAACTGTAGCTTTAATAGTTACCAATCCAGCAGGTGCTTCTTGATGAATAATAGTTTCAGGTTCAACAACATCTATCATACCTGTTTCTATTAGTATTGTTGCTGTTGCAATAGTTCCATGTCCGCACATATTATGGAAACCATGACCGTGCATGAAAATTACTCCGTAATCAGCTTCAGGCATAGTCGGCGCAGTTATGACCGATCCAAACATATCTTTATGGCCTCTTGGTTCAAGCATTAAAGCTTTTCTTATATAATCATACTTGTCACGAAAATTTTCCTTTTTTTCCATCATGGTCTTTCCCTTAATATTAGGAATGCCTCCAACAATACATCTAAGAGGTTCACCCATGGTATGTGACTCAACTGTGAATAATGTTCTTTGCCCTTTCATTAACTAACTCTCCTTAATTAATTTAATTAATAACAAATAATTTGACACGTATTTTGTTTTGATTTTATTATAAATTTATTTTGTACAAACTTATTTGATAGCTAAATTATATTGCATTAAACGTTATCTGTCTATTTGCACTATTTATGAATTATTCAGGTACTTTTGTACAACAATGTGCACAATAGTTCTAATTATTTATGTATAAATTGCACTATAAAATTAAAATGTTATTACAATACAAAAAACTACTGTACCTTAATTTAAGATAACAGTAGTTTTAACATATTCAAAATTCTATTTTTATCAATATCAGGAAAAAGGAATCATATCAAGAATCATGAATGCATTTATTAAATCTCTTCTCGTATTAAAATCATTAACATCTATATTTATAATTGATTTTATTCTATCCATTCGATATTGTAATGTATTCCTATGTATAAACAAGTTTTTTGCTGTTTGAAGCGTATTCCCATTTTGAATTAAATACTCCCGAAGGGTCTCTAATAACTTAGAAGAACCTTCCTGATCTACTTCATGCAATTCCTTTAAATAATAATCCCGTAAAATAATCAACTTTTTTTTGTCATCAATATAAAACATCATTTGATAACTTCCTATATCAGAAAAATTCTTAACCATTTCAGGTAATAATTTCCGATGTAATAAATTTCCGGTAAAATAAGCTTCATTAAAGCCGTTTAATATATTCATAACATCATCTATAACACTGCTAAATGAAAGAAATACATTATAATCATCCTGCTGTGTATCAAGACGTGTTCGAATTTTCTTTAAATTTTCTGCTATTTGAAGCAAGTCTTCTTCAATATCCGCATATATTAAATAGTCCACAGATTCTAAATTAACCTTGTATAATTCATTAATTCCTGATTCTTCAAAAAAAGCATTTGTATGCTTTTGCAAGCTTTTAGAAAAACGAACAATCCTATCAGCTCTATTTCCGCTTAGTTTATTTGACGTCGAATTTCTATCACTTATACTAAATGAGGCGATAATAAAATAAGAATTAGTCGATATTCCTGAATTATAAAACAATTGATTTACTTCTTGCTTACTTAATGATGTCGTATTTAACAATTGATCTAATAATGATAAATTTCTATTAATATATCTGTTCTCCAGTATAAAAGCTGATATATCCCGTGTAACATCTAAAAAGCTTATGACACCCTTGACAAAAAATAACGGAATTTCTTCTTCATCAGCTTTTTTAATTACTTTAACAGGTATTTCTTTAAAATTGATTCCGCCTTCAACTAAAACGCCTGATAATTTATTCATGGATGCTTCTTCCACAAGCTGATACAATCCTTCCTCATCCAACCCAAATTCATAACCTGAAACCAAAATAAATTCTCCTCCATGGACCCATGGTGTAATAGTCTTTGTATGTTTAGCGTATGCCCATGTTACTATTTTATCAAGACCTTTTCTACCGGCAATTAATTTGGCATTATGCAAAATATCTAATTCTAAAAGCTGCTTACATGTAACCATAATGTATCCTTTCATGTTGTTTATTATAGATATTCGTTAGATAATTTAATCGATTAATTTTATTGGATTATTATTCAATATATCCTGTTCCTGCTGTGGTATAATGTAAGTATCTCAAACAACAGAAGTATAATTTACTACTACTAAACATTTTCAACTTACACTATCTTAAAATCAGATTGAATTTATTATATTGGAATTTTACTGTGCTTTCCACAAATCATTTGGCTAAAATTAACTGATAATTCAAAAAAATTTATGAGTTATTGTCGAAATTCACCGTAATTTTCATCTCCATTTTTCATAGAATAATTACATTATATAAAATAGTATTGTAATGGTCAATATAATATTTTCTAAGCAACTCATGTATTTATCAACCGAAAATTGAACCTTTCCAGTTATTTGATTTTTCACATATTAGTTTATCATAAGTTCTTTTTGGAACGGACCGCTTTGTGTCACAAAACCATTGAACTAAAGAGCCCGTACTCAAACGAACACTAAATTTTTCCATATAAAAAAGAGCTTCAAGCTCTTTAGTATGTTTTATTTATTTTCATCGTCTTTTATTTCATTATTTTCAATTGCTTCTATAACTTCTTCTTTAATTTCAGATTTATTTTCTTTTCCTTTTTTATTTACTGTTCCAATAGCCCATTTAGAAAAAGTAATTCTTTGTTTTGCATGTGGCATTTCTAAAGTAACTACATCATCATTTACTTTGACAATTTTTCCATGAATTCCGCCTATAGTAATAACTTCATCACCAATTGTTAAGCTGTTTCTCATGTCTTTTACTTCTTTGTCTTTCTTTTTTTGTGGTCGAATCATGAAAAAATACATTACTCCAAATAACACGACCATCATTATTAAACTACTTGCTTCTGCTGGCATAAATCCTCCTAAATTTTAATATATCCATAATTTTTATAAAATTCGTGTTTGAATTCTAAAAAATTATCTTCCATTATACTAATTCTAATACTTTTCATCAAATTAATCAAGAAAAATAAATTATGAATTGAAGCAAGCCTTGCTCCTAAGATCTCATTTTCACTAAATAAATGTCTTATATATGCTCTTGAATAGTTTTTACATGCATAACAATTGCAATTTTCATCTATAGGTGAAAAATCATTCTTATATTTTGCATTTTTAATTGTAAGTTGTCCTTTGCTTGTTAAAAACGCTCCATGTCTTGCCATTCTTGTTGGAAGAACGCAATCTGCCATATCAATTCCTCTTTCAACAGCTTCAAATAAATAATCAGGACTTCCTACCCCCATTAAATATCTTGGTTTGTCTTTTGGTAATAAATCAACTGTATAATCCATAACCTCACACATAATATCTATAGGTTCTCCAACACTTAAACCGCC
>DIVM01000079.1 GCA_002435835.1 Firmicutes bacterium UBA6132 | reverse complement strand
TATATGCAGCTTGGGGGTTGCTCCCAATAATATAAAATCCTCTGCCAATTATTGTATATTTTAAAAATAAATGAACTAACAGGATGACAATAATCGCTATTAAAATAGGAACTGGGATACCAAGCCAAGATGATTTACTAAATATATTCATAAACTTCACTGGCACATCAAATACTGGAAACCCATCCGATAGAGTTGTTGCAAAACCCAATGCAATTCCTTGCATACCTAAAGTTGTTATAAATGGACTTACATTTAATTTAGAAACAATAAATCCATTAAAACATCCAACTAATATTCCTATCCCAAACCCAACAAGACATCCAAGAAAAATTGCACTCCCGACAGCTCCGCTGTTGCTTTTTAGGACAGCGACCATTGTCATTGCACTTGAAACACTAATCATTGAGATTACATTACCCACAGACAGATCGAAACCTCTTGTTAGAAGTACAACAAGCTGGGCAAGTGATAAAATAATAAGATAGCTGGATTGTTTCAAAATGTTTACAGAATTACCTATATGAGCAAAATCTGGTTCAATTATTGTAAATATAATATATGTTAAAATAATTATAATCGGTAGTAACATACCATCTAATAATATCTTCTTAATATTTAAATTATTGCTATCACCCAAAAAAGATACTCTATTTTTTTTCATTGTAGCGCACCTTTATTTTTAATACCATCGAGAGCTACGGCAATAATAAGTACAATTCCAACTACAATCGTTTGAATTTTACTGTCAACACGTATAAGATTCATACCATTTGTAACTATTGTTAAAAATAGAGCACCAATCACAACAAATCCTACTTTTCCAGTCCCGCCTCGAAGAGAGACACCTCCAAGTACTGCTGCTGCAATGCTGTCCATAACATAGTTGCCTCCCATTGTACCCTCTCCAGATCCAACCCGAGCTGTTAAGAGTACTCCGGCTATAGCAGAGAGGAAACTACTCATAATAAAAGCAAGAACAATATATGATCTAGTTCTGATTCCGGACACATGTGAGGCAAATTCATTTCCTCCGACTGCATAAAAATATTTCCCTAATTTTGTCCAATTCATAATGAACCATAAAATGATTACAATAAAAAATGCGATAAATATAATTATTGGTAAATTTAATAATTTTAATTGCGCTAATCCTCTTGTAAACTCATCAGGCATTCCATAAATAGGAACCCCTGTTGTAATGGATAAAGCAATACCGGTTGATATTGATGATGTAGCAACGGTAACCATAAATGCAGGGACTCTCAAAAACGCTACGCAGACACCATTTACAATTCCAACCAAGGAACCAACTATTAGGGCTGCGACAATACCACAAAACATGATGAGAAATAAATGCTCAGGATAAACCTTACCTACTTCCACCATTGTGATAGCAGTTGTAATACTGGATAACGCCATAACGGATCCCACAGACAAATCAAAACCTTGCATTATAAGTACAAGCATTTGCCCGATTGCAACAATAATTAAATAGGATGAATTGCGAAAAATATTTACCATATTTGAACCACTCAAAAATTTAGGTTCATAAATTCCAAAAAACAAAAAAATAACAATTAAACAAATCAATATTGGTAGAATATCAATCGATAAAATAAACTTCGAAAATTTATATCTATCAAATTTTATATAAGTCATATATTTTTACTCCTTTAGCGCAAAAAAAGAAGTAATTACATTCTTTTCAGTTATCTGCTCACCGACAAACTCATTTACTATTCTTCCTTCACTGGCGACATATACTCGATTAGACAAATTTATTACTTCCATCAATTCGGAAGAAATAAACAGAACTGCTGCACCGTTCTCAGCGAATTGTTTGATTAATGAATAAATTTCTTTTTTCGCACCAACATCTATACCAATTGTAGGATCGTCAAAGATGAAAACATTTGCCTCTCTCAACAAACCTCTTGTCAAAACTACTTTCTGCTGGTTGCCTCCAGAAAGAAACATGACAGGAACATCAGATGTTTTTGTACGGATGTCCATTATTTTTATCATTTCTTTAGCTCTTTTATTTTCATCTCTTGTTTTCAATAAAATACCGGATGAGAAATTGGCGGTATTTAAACAAGCCATCGTTATATTCTCCTTTACTGATCTTATCTTAGCCAAACCTTCTTTTGCTCTATCAGAAGGGAAATAACAAATACCTTTGGCTAGCATCATGGCAGGACTCGGGTTTATAATCTTTTCACCTTTGTAACAAATTGCACCTCCCGATATTCTTTCCAGCCCAAAAATTGTTCTTGCAATCAAAGATTTCCCGCCACCGGCTAGTCCTGCTATCCCCGTAATTTCTCCTTTCCTAACATAAATATTTATTTTATCTAATTTACCACTAACTGATAGATTGCTTGTTTCTAAAACTACTTCTTTTGGTTGATGGTTTATTTTTGGGTATAAATCTCCAATCTTTCTTCCAGTCATCATTTCTACTAATTCATCATCAGTAATAGAATTTGTACATACAGTATTGATTTTTTTCCCATCTCTTAAAACTGTTATTCTATCCGTGATTTGCCTTATTTCTGCTATACGATGAGAAACATAAATAATCCCGACGCCCATTTTCTTAAGTTTTTTTAACAAAGAGAATAATTTATTTGTTTCTCTTTCTGTCAACGATGCTGTAGGTTCATCCAATATAAGCACTTTAACATCTTGAAGCATCGCTTTACAAATTTCGGTCATTTGTTGATTTGCTCTAGAGAGGGTTCCAACTTTTGATTCTAGTTTAATATGGAAATTCAATTCATTGAGAATTTTTTCTCCTCTTTCATGCATATATTTCTTTCTCATAATACCAAATTTTGTTATTTCTCGACCTAAAAATAAATTTTCTTCTACTGTCATATTGGGAACAAGACTGAATTCTTGAAATACAGTGCTTATTCCAATAGAATGAGAATATTTAGGAGAATTATGAATAATCTCTTTACCGAAGTATCTCATTTCTCCACTATCTTTTTGATGATTTCCCGAGATAATATTTATTAAAGTAGATTTACCAGATCCATTTTCACCAAAAAGAGCATGTACCTCACCTTGAAGCAAATCGAAATTAACTTTATCCAGTGCTTTGACACCTGGAAAATTTTTAATAATTTGAAATAACTCAAGTGATTTTTTTATTACAGGCTCTTCAGAAGAAGAGCCTGTAAGAAATTCTTCACTTGCATTTTCTTGATTAATTATCATAAATGCTTTCCCCTCTAATGCAAGCTTTAGAATTAA
>DIVM01000354.1 GCA_002435835.1 Firmicutes bacterium UBA6132 | reverse complement strand
ATTGCAACAAAATATTCCCGGGAAAAAGCTGATGAACGAATTGAAGGAAGCAAAGAAATTCTAATGGAAAACGGAATGACAATAATAGATTTATCAGAAGAAACAATAAATGACATGAGACAAATGTCTATGCCTGCTTATGAAAGAATTATTAATATTGTTAATGATAATGATTTGATAAATTCATACTTAAAGGGCATTAAAGACAATGGCTAAATAAATAAGTATGTTTTCATTGTTAGAGTTAAATATAGTCAGCTTATGTACGTCACCTTTATAACATTAGAAGAACTAAATTCTTAATATGAATTCAGTTCTTTATTATTTTACCAAATAATTGGAACTTTTTTATGGTTAATAACGTCTAATAAAATATTACTCGATAATTTTTAATACTTATCAATTCATAAAACATATAAATAGGAGGGATTAAATATGTATGAATATAAATATGTGGAAGCAACTTTAGGAGGTTTTTTTACTGATGCCAATCACCATGATATAATAGACAAATATGCAAAAGAAGGCTGGAGATTAGTTCAAGTAGTACCAATGTATTATAATTCTCATGGAAAGCCAACTGATTATGAAATAATATTTGAACGAGAAATAGGATGAAAAAATTTATTATAATACAATTACTTGATTAAATATGTGCAGATTTATTATGGAGAAATATTTGTTTGTTTTAGAATAGTTTCATTGATTTTTATAAAAGAAATTTATAAAAAAAGTGACTTTAATGGAGTTAAAACAGTGTTTTATGAATAATTTTGTTTATTAATATTAATAGATATTCATTATTAGGTTTTAAAAATATTCTATACTACTATATATCATGAAATATAAATGGTATTGAAGTTTAATAAATAAATATGATATATGGGGCAATTATGAGGTTTCTTATAAATACAGTGATAAAAATAATAAATTGCATGAACTTATTAATTATTATACAATTAATGTGATAGCTAATAAAATGCATTATATTATTATGATAAAAATAATTAGAGAAGGATGTCAGAATGAAAGACGAGTTGAAATGTAGCATTGTTAGGGATTTACTTCCGAATTATATTGAAAAACTAACCAGTGATGATACAAATAATGCTGTAGAACATCACCTTAATAACTGTGAGGACTGCGAAAAAGCATATGAACAGATGGCTGTTAATATTGGTAATACTGAAAAATCACCTATGATTGATATTAAGTTCTTAAGAAAAGTCAAAAGGTCAAGACTCATGGCGGCAGCATTATGTGCTATCTTAACACTTATATTATCATATATAATTTATACTTCTGAATATAAGTTTAAAAATGATAAGAGCGATTTAGCAAATGCTGTTACTGAATTTACTGCTTCATCTCAAGTTAAGGTAGATGCTTATATATTAGAGACAAAGGAAATAGATGGTACTCTAATTGTTTCCTTTAAAGATCAAACCAATGATGATATTAATGGTATTGCTGTATTATTAAAAGGATTTAATCAAAAATATCGAATTATTCAAACAAACATTGATTCTTCTAATTATACCGCAGTTGTACAGGTTTTTCCTATTAAAATTAAAGATAAGCAGTATTATGCTGTAAGCGGATATAATTTGACTGATGAAACCAAATATTATGGTTTAGATTATTGGGCTTATTCAAATCCTGGTTATCTTTCTCAAGACAGGGTTAGGAAACCTATTAAATTTGATGTGAAAAATCAACAGTTTCTTGAAATTTATCATCAAGAAGAGTTAGATAAACTTCTTGAGAACTCTGTAGAAGAGACTTTATATAATTATCATCTTGTGGCAACATCCATGTATGATGCTGTGGGCAGGGAAATTACAGACAATTTTAAAATTCAAGAAGTCACTAAGAACCGAGTTAGTCCTAATATCTATAAAGCAGAACTTTTCGTACTATATGTTTTTATAGCCATTGTTGTGGTGTTGGGATTTATATTTACAAGATATTTTTTAGCTTAAGACGGATAGCTTATAAAAAAGGGTAATATAGAAATTTTCAAATGTAAGGATTGTACATAACATAGTTGTTTTGAAAAGTACGGAGGTAATAAGCCTTTAGGTTTTGAAGGGAGGAAAATCAATGGGAGAATTAAGTAAATTGCCTAATATAGGCGATAAGTTAGAAGTTCAGCTTGTTGAAGTTGGAATAGAAACTATTGAACAATTAAAAAAAGTTGGAAGTAAACAGGCTTGGTTAGCTATTAATGCTATAGACAATTCGGCTTGTATTAATAGGTTGTGTGCCATAGAAGGGGCAATACAAGGAATTAGATGGCATAGTCTTTCAAATGAAGTAAAAAATGAATTAAAAGAATTTTATAATACAGTAAAATAAATAAGGATTCTGTAAATTTAGCTACACCAAAAATATCGGGCATAATTTGTATACCAACGGTAAAATAACAAAGTCAAGGGGGAGGGAAAGATGGCAGAAGTATTAAGATTAGAACATATTAATAAAAGTTTTGGGCAGAAAGTAGTATTAAAAGATATAAATTTTCAAGTTAACAGTGGAGAAATTATTGGATATATTGGATCAAATGGTGCAGGTAAGAGCACTACTATTAAAATTATACTTGGACTTATTGATGATTATGAAGGTGATGTTTTTGTTTTCGGAGAAAAAATAAAAGGTCAAATTGATTATAAAAGAAAAATTGGATATGTTCCAGAAATATCAGATATGTATGATAATTTAACTGCATTTGAATATATAAGTTTTATTGGAATGCTTTATGGTATAGGTTCTGATAATGCAGTAAAAAAGGGAAAAGAAATGATGAATGTTTTTGGAATTGAGGATTCAATTAATGGAAGAATACATACTTTTTCTAAAGGAATGAGACAAAAGTTGTCTATAATTACTGGATTGCTTCATAATCCTGATATTTTATTCTTAGATGAGCCTTTGAGCGGAATAGATGCCAATAGTGTTCTTGTGTTTAAAGAGATTATGCAAGGTCTCAAACAAGAGGGTAAAACTATTTTTTATTCTTCTCATATTTTGGAGGTAGTTGAAAAACTAAGTGATAGAATTTTATTGCTTAATGAAGGTAACATTGTTATAGACGGAGCAGTTGAAGATGTAATGAAAAAACAGTCTGACTCATCCTTAGAATCTATTTTTAATGATGTTACTGGATTTAATAATCATGAAGAACTTGCTAAACGATTTATTTCTGCTTTTGTGAGTTAGAAGGGAGCAAATATGGATGGGTTTTTATCTTTAAAAATACTTGATTCATTTCAAAAATTGTTTGAAAAGTTTGGTATTGACTATAATATGACGCGTATGATTTTAAAGACAAAACTAATATTAGATGGAAGAAGAGCACCTATATTAGTTTCAAGTAATAATGAAAGTAATGGCACAGAGCACTCTTCCTTAATTAAAGCGTATTTAATACATTTATTGTTTGGAGTTTTTCTTGCATTTTTTATTTATATGATAAAAGATGAAATGGTCCGCATGATATATTTTGCAGGAGCATTCTTCTTTATGACAACCATGTATTTAATTTCTGATTTTTCTTTTGTGTTATTAGATACAAAGGACAAAAATATTTTGATGACAAAACCTATTGACAGTAAAACTTTGTCCATGGCTAAAGTTTTACATATTTTAATTTATATGTTCCGTCTTAATACTTTTATAGCAGGACCGTCACTTATTGCATTAGTAATGGATAATGGACTTCTTGTTATTCCGATATTTTTGTTTGAAATTCTTTTGATGGATTTATTGATATTTTTAATTACTGCTTTTATATATCTGTTGGTTTTAAGATTATTTGATGGAGAAATATTAAGAAATATTATTAATTTAATTCAAATTTTACTGACTATATTGGTTACAGTAGGTTACCAAATTGCAGTGCGAATGATTGATTTTTCATCTCTTAAAAATATTAAATATAATTTTGAATCAATTAATTATTTTAATCCGATTTTTTGGTTTGGAGCTCCTTTTGAGATTATATTTAATGAAGGTAAAGCTTCATATTTATATATTTTCACAGCTTTATTAATTGCAGTTCCAATATTTTGTTTTTTTATATATTTAAAACTAAGTAAAAAAATGGAGATGTTGTTGCTGAAATTGGAGGGTGAAGGAAAAGAAAAGGCTTCTAAGCATAGGATTGAATTTTTAATTGGAAGACTATTGAACAAAGATGAGACTTCAAGACAAGCTTTTCAATTTACTAATGCTATGTTACGAAGTGACAGAAGCTTAAAATTGAAAATATATCCTGCACTGTCAACAGGAGTACTGCTTCCTATTCTAATGATTTTTAATATGGGAATGAGTGGATCAAACTATGAGATTAGTGGATATGAATATATTTATTTATATTTTAACTTTTTAGTTTTTCCTACAGTTTTGGGACTAATACAATATTCCTCTGCATGGAAAGGAGCTTATGTTTATATTATATCCGGATTTAGCAATAAAAGAGAATTGTATAATGGTTTGCTGCAAGCAATATCTATCCGTCTATTAGTTCCACTAATTATTTTTAACAGTGTTATTTATGTAATGCTTTTTAAGGAAAGATTTATTCTTGATATTATCATATTAATTTTATCCAGTATATTAATGCTTCCTATTATAGGAAAAATATATTTTACTGCACTACCTTTTTCTAAGCCTATTGATGAGTCTAATCAAAAGCAGCCCCTTGATAAATTTTTTATGTCATTAGGGGTTACTGGATGTTTTATATTACTTCATTTTATATCTTACAAAATACATTTTGGTACGTGGCTTTATTTGGGAATGCTAATCATAGGAATCCCTATAACTTGGAAGGTTACAAATAATTTAAATATTGGAATATGAAATATAATGCAATTACTTGAAAGGAAGAAATGAAATGAATATAACTATTAAGGGAATTAATAAAAATATTGCAGAGGTACATAGCGAAGGTCTAATTATTACAGATGTTCAATCGGCTTTGGATTTAATGGCAACAGTAAGGTATGAGGTTGACTGCGATCGAATAATTATTTATAAAACATCTATTGCAGAAGATTTTTTCAAATTAAGTACTCGTCTTGCTGGAGATATATTGCAAAAATATGTTAACTATCAAATGAAGCTTGCAATTGTAGGCGATTTTTCAGGTTATATGAGTAAAGCATTAAAAGATTTTATTTATGAAAGCAATAATGGGAAAGATTTTTTCTTTGTTTCAGCAATAGAGGAAGCTATTGAAAAATTAAGCTGATAATAATAAAAATAATATTTTCACAGATTACATTAAGGAGAGAAAAAAGTGAATTTTAATGAATTATATGAAATAGCAAAAGATACATTGAATCCACGTGAGCTATCAAAAAGTTCATATGCAGGTTCAGTTGCAGCTGCATTGCTAACTGATAAAGGTAATGTATATAAAGGCGTTTGTATAGATGTC
Source organism: Firmicutes bacterium UBA6132 (assembly GCA_002435835.1). The sequence continues at coordinate 34,561 of DIVM01000354.1, read as the reverse complement.
CCTTGCTCAATTGGTTTTTGTGCAGAACATGCAGCAATTGCTGCAATGATAACGGCTGGAGAAAATAGAATTGTAAAATTAGTAGCAGTTAGTTATAATGATGGTATTGTTCCACCTTGTGGAAGATGTAGAGAATTTATTAATCAAATACATGAAGAAAATAAATTTTGTGAAGTTATGCTTAAAGATAAGGTGATTACAATTGATGAATTACTTCCATACAGATGGGAACCTGGTTCAGAAAATTAGCGTAAAAATATAAATTCAATGTATAAAACTTAAAATAACAATTGAGAGGAAGATATTTATGGAAAATAAACAAGATTTGAAAAATAAAATAAATAGTTACAGATCATTTATGAAAAGCAATTTTGGTGTTGAATATGAGTCTGACCAACAAAAGCAAATGCCACAGCCGTCTTTAGTAAAACACGCAGTAGAAAAAAATATTATAATGTTGACTAAAGACTTTTCTTCAGTAATAAAAGAATCAAATTTTTTTACAATACTTGAAGATAGAAAAAGTAACCGCGTTTTTAAAAATGAAAGTATAACTTTAGAACAGTTGTCATTTTTACTATGGACTACTCAAGGAATTAAAAATATACGTGGTAATAACTATGCTACAGAAAGACTTGTTCCTTCTGGAGGTGCAAGGCATCCTTTTGAAACTTATCTTACAGTTTTCAATGTAGAAAGTTTAGAAAAAGGAATATACCATTATTTGCCTATGGAACATGCTTTAGAGTTTATTGCATCTGTAGATAACCTTGAAGAAACTGTTGTAGATAGTCTTAACAGTCAAAAATGGTCAGGTAAATCAGCAGTTGTATTTTTTTATTGCGCAGTACCATATAGAAGCGAATGGAGATATCCATTAGAAGCACATAAGCTTATTTTATTAGATGCTGGGCATGTAATGCAAAACTTATATTTAAGCTGTGGTGCTGTTGGATGTGGTACTTGTGCAGTTGCTGCTTTTGATCAAAAGTTAGTAGATAGTTTGTTGAAAATTGATGGTGAAGATGAATTTGTTATATATGCTGCACCTGTTGGAGTTATATAGTAACAATTGCATAAATCGTAGTAGTTCTTGGCCATGATAAATATTATTCTAAAATTGGGTTTAAACCTGAAAGTATATGGGGGATAAAAGAATATACAGTAAAAAACTTAAATAATGGAGCTTTAATTGAAAAATAAAAGAAATTTATTTATAGGTATAATGACAATAATTACTATAATTGCGGTTTTATGGGTAGGTGGAATTATACCAAAACAAATAGGTAAAACCACAGCAATAAATTATGTACAAAATAATTATCCTGACAAGAATTTAGAATTTATCAGCATGGATTTTTCATCTGCTCATGGCAGTTACTTTGCAAGATTTGAAGATAAAGAAGGGAATACTTATAATTTTGAAATAATAAATAAATATTTGCCAGTAATTGTTTGGGGCGATCCATTACAGAAACCTGTGATGTAATAAGATTTAGAAAATGTGAAAGGTTATTTTTTTAAAACCTTTCACATTATTTTATAAAAATATAATTTTTAGATCGATTTCTAAGTCATTAAATAAAGAAGATTTAAGTTGTTCTGATTTTGTGAATTCAATATTTGTTTTATTTAGAAAATTGTAAATAGATATAATTTCAGTCTTAGGGTTAACTATCCAATATTCTTTAACACCAAACAACTGATATTTATTAAGTTTGATAAATCCATCAGTATATCGGCTGCTATCGCTTAATATTTCAATAACAAGGTCAGGAGCTTTTTTGTATCTTTGAAAATTTGTATTTTCCAGTCCACAAATAACAGAAATATCAGGAATTATAACATTTTCATTTAATTCGATTTCTGCTTCAGTAAATACTTTGCAAGGCATTCCCTTTAAATAGTTACCAATTTCAAGATATAAATTTCCCATAATTTCTTGATGCTTATAATTGGGTCTTGGTGACATAAATAGTATGGTATCGATTAATTCATATTTAATATTATCTTTTTTTATTAACTTATCAAATTCAGTTAACGAGAATTTCTTAATTGAATGATGCTCCATTTCTACCTCCAACTATAAAATCTAAATTTTAATTAAAGTATAGCAAATAAAAATTAACATATCAATATTATTAACAGTTTTATCCAAGTTTATTTCATCTTTTATTTTTTCCAATTACTTGGAACCTTTTTAAATGAATTACGTCGAATTAAATAATACCCGACCGTAAAAAAAAGATGATTTTATAAATATTTTCTAATTAATATTTGGATATTTAATTATCACAAGTTTTTATAAAATTAATATAGAGAAATAAATGGAGTTATTAAGTATAGTATTTAATTTAAAATTAAAATTTAAAATTTAAAAATATTAGAAAGGATTGATTATATGGCAAAGATTACAAAACAAAGAAAAGTGACTTATTATATTGGACTTGGAATGACAGTTTTAGGTTTTATACTTTTCATTTCAGTATTTTTTTCAGTAGCAATGTTTATGAATGATCCATTTGGTGCAAGCAGGGAGCCTTCCTTTATGAATTCAGTGCTTGGCATGGTTCTCATGATTGCTGGTTCAGTTGTACTAAGAATAGGTGCACAAGGAGCAGCAGGTTCTGGCATATTGCTTGATCCAGAAAAAGCGAGAGAAGATTTAAAACCATTTAATGAGGCGAAGGGCGGAATGATTAATGATGTTCTAAGCAATATAGATGTTGTTGAAAATTTCTCTAAATCAAATGAAGAAAAGGAAGTAATAAAAATAAGATGCAGAAATTGTCATAGCTTAAATGATGAGGATGCAAAATTCTGCAAGAGCTGTGGAAAAGAAATATAAAAAATTTTACAATATTTAATAAGGGGTATTTAGGAATGACTTATTTAATGATTGCTTTTGGTTCAATTAAAGGTATATTAGAAATTTTGTTTTATATGTCTGCAATTTCTTTATCATTCAAAGCAATTCAAGCGTTAAATATTTATATTAATAAAAATTCGAGATAGTTATAAGATAGCTGTATCGTGTGGTTATACAAAAGATAAAAAAATATTATATTCACTTGGTGCTAATATTGGTGTAAGAAATTGATAAAAATATATCAAAGGCGGATTAACATTATGTTTTCAGATGTAGAAATTAAATTTAAAAAAAGAAATAAAATGTTGTTTTCGCGAGACAGTGAATGTTTGCAGGAGTTGATAAAACTCATTCAATTACAAAATCACCGTACACTTGTAATGTGGGCGCTGGATTGTGCAAAACTGCCTTTAAAACAATTTGAAGAAAAATATCCAAACGAATTAAGACCAAGAATATGTTTGGAGCTCTGTGAATCATGGGCAAGGGGTAAAATACATGTAGATGTCTTTGCCTGATGAAAACAACAGCGAACAAACAATGGCATGTGAATATGTTTAAATTTCTCACGTTGATTTCAAAAAAAATTTAGAGATAAATAGATATTAAAGACATATAGGGAATATGTACATAAAGTAAGCGTCAAATTACAATATATAATTTGATGCTTACTTTTTTACCATCATTGGAACTTTATTATAAAAATAACGTCTTATAAAATAATACTCGTAATTTTCAGATATGACAAGACTGATCCGTATGCAATTGCCTTTAGCAATGAGTCAGTTAAAATAATCTTATGTATTTAATTAAAAAGGCTATTAAATATTCAAGGGGGTAAACATATTGATTCAAAACGTATATTTCCTAATAATAATTGTAACAATTCTCTTAACATTAATCCAGATATATAGAAATAAAGTGGTAAGAAATAAAAGACAGAATATAGAACTCATTAAGCTAAGCAGAAGTTTAAGTAGCTTTATATTTGGAATAGTTTTTTTAACAATAGGTATGATTTGGTTTTTTATGTTATTAAATAATTATTTTAAATTATATAATTTAATAGGTGATGATTATGATCGGAGTATATTTCAATTATTCAATTTCAAATATATAGAAAACTTAAGATTGTATTATTATGAAAAAAATATTATAAAACATCTTTATTTGTCTATTTATCAAAGTCAATTATATAGGTCTTTGTTATGGATTACTTCTTCATTTTGTTATTCTATATTTAATTTTTATATATGGTATCAGCAAAATACTATATATGAATCTGGGATACTTATAAGTGGTAAATTGCTTGCATGGAAGAAAATAATTGATTATAAATGGGACAGTGCTTATGAGAAAAGATTTTTTGAAAAAGGCAATCATTATGATTTGATTATTATTACTGAATCAGAAACTATAAATTTAAACGTCAACTTTGATGATAAAAATCAAGTTGATGAAATATTAAAGAAGTATATTGGAGGCAATTATGGATAGGAAAATATGTCTTAAATACTTTGTTTATATTGTTTTAATAGTTGCACTGTTATATTTAAAGAATTTTATTAATGCGAGGTTTGAAAATAGTTATTTGAGGTATATGAATACTGCTTATTTATTAATAGGCAAATATATCATTAATTTATTCATAGGTATAATATTAGGATTGGATAATTTAATTGCTGAAATGAAAAAGGAAGGCTCATGGAAAATAAACTTGCCAAAGTTATTAATAATTGCAATTCCAGCATTATATTTTTCATTAGGAATAATGATTTATTATATGACTGATTCTATTTTATCTGTTCCTGCTGGTTTATTAATAAAAAATGGTAATTCGAGTTTTATGGATATTTTTCAATTAATATTAGGATATTCAATAATTACAAGTTTTTATAAATCGTCCCAGGAACCAAGTATTCCATATGGAAAATTGTAGGTCAATCGGAAGATGAAAAATTAATTACAGAATTTGATGCTTTTATTGAGAATAAGAAAAAAATTCTAAATAATTGATTTACTAATAGGAGAAAATAATGAATGTATATTTTAATCAAAACTTTTGGGATAAAAGGCAAAATGGAGATGTTGGAATACCACAAAAAGTTAATTGGAACTTTTTATATGATAGTAAACAATATTATATTCCTACGATTTATAAATTTTCATATGGAGTTACAATAGATATAATTTCTTTAATGGATAACAAAATAATTAATAGCTTTATAGAAAAATATGAGCATAAAATAAATGATATGACAGAGGAAGACCGTCTTTTTTTAGAAGATATTTTACCGTTTAAAGATTTACCCATTAAAAATATTTATATCAATGATGAATTAACAATGAACAATAGTGGTTGTTCTTCATTTTATATAAGCTGTTCAAATAAATATGAAAATGAAAATAATCAATTAATTGAAATGAAAAATGAATATGATTTTCTTAGGGGAAATGATATTTCGTTTCAGTGCAAGCGAATACACGTAAAATTTAATAACAATCCGGATAAAGAAATAATCACATTAAAATTAACCACTTCAAAAACAGAATATATCATTCCAATTAAAAAGCATTTTAAAATTGATTTACAAATGTCTGAAGAAGAATATGAACAGGAATTTACGCATCCATTAACTAATAAAACATATTATCTTTATATATATGATGTAAAAAAATATAATGCCCGAGAAACATTTCCACAATTTGAGGAAAATAACCCATATTATTACGCAGGATTTAATTATGAATTAGCACCAGAACTGCAAGGAGATGAACGCCTTTTTTTAGATGAAATAAAACAGGTTGATGAAGAAAATCAAACTTGTGCAAGTAGTGCAGCATCAATAGGGATTATAGGAGGTTCTGATCAAGCCATAAATCTATACACAAAAGGTGAAAAAAACTTAGGAAAGCATGGTTATCCCGTAAATCACATATTTACAAGAATGTACTTTAAAAATCTCAAAGAAATTGAAATGAGCATAGTTGGAATTTATAAAGAAAAATTAACGGAACAAACAATTATGTTAAATTTATAATTGAAGGCATGTTATGATGAACTTTATGGCTATGTTTTAAATAAGCAACAGCATTGATATAATCAATACTTAAAGAATAATTTCAAGGGAGACGCGTGAATGAAAGAAATGATGATCAATAATGAAAAAGTAATAATCAGAAAATCAATTAAGTCCGATGCAAAAGCATTAATAGAATATCTCAATGTTATAGGTGGAGAATCAGATTATTTAACATTTGGAATAGGGGAGTTTGAGTTAAGTGTAGAACAGGAAGAAGAATTCATCGAAAGTATATCAAAAAAAGAAAACGCTCTATCAATTTTAGCAGAAGTTAATGGTAAAGTAATTGGAAATTTAAACTTTTCTGGAGGTCTAAGAAAAAGAACGGCTCATGTTGGTGAATTCGGAATAAGCATACTTAAAGAATACTGGGGAAATGGAATAGGTGAAGAACTATTAAAATATTTAATAGACTGGAGTAAAAATTCAGGGATAGTAAGAAAAATCAATTTGAAAGTAAGAAGTGACAATACAAGGGGCATACATTTATATAAAAAATTTGGTTTTACTGAAGAAGGAATATTAAAAAGAGATTTATTCATGAATGGTGAATTTTATGACTCAATATTAATGGGGTTGCTGATTAATTAAGCTTAACAATAATTGTGATTAAATTTTTACAATCATGAGTTAAAACAATAAGGGAGAAACTAACATGACAAAGATAAATAACATTAGCAATAAAAAGGAGTTGTCACCAGAACAAAGTAAAGAATTACTTAGTATATTGAAAGCCCGTTTTGAGAAAAACATAAACTACCATAAAGGTCTTGAATGGGCTAAAGTACAGGTAAAGCTTGAATCTAACTCTGAAAAACTATGGTCTCTCCATGAGATGGAAAGAACTGGCGGTGAACCAGATGTTGTTGGTCATGATAAAAAGACGGACGAATACTTTTTTTATGATTGTTCAGCAGAAAGTCCTAAAGGTCGCAGAAGTGTTTGTTACGATTGTGAGGCTTTGGAGTCAAGGAAGGAACCTAAGCCTGATAATAACGCCATTGATATGGCAGCTGACATGGGTATTGAGCTTTTAACAGAAGAACAATACCGGGAACTTCAGAAACTTGGAAATTTTGATATGAAAACATCAAGCTGGGTGAAAACACCTGCTAATATTAGAAAACTTGGGGGTGCAATCTTTTGTGATCGCCGCTACGACACTGTTTTTGTGTACCACAATGGAGCAGAATCATATTATGCAGTTAGGGGTTTCCGTGGCTCGCTAAGGGTGTAAGTTCAAACAGCGTTCTTGTGTTTAATTTTTAGGCATATCATAAGGTATAATATAATTTCCTTAGCAAATACCAAAATTAAAAATGACAAAAGACAAGAAGGGAATTACATATGAAAAAAATAAATATAATAATATTAGTTTTATTATTAGCTTTTGTAATCGCTGGATGTAGTGATGAGAAAGAAAATGAAAAACAAGATGTTGTAGAGGATGTTCAAAAAGACATGGACGTTGAAGAAGATGGTGAAGCAACTATAAATAAGCCAACAGATGAAGATGCTAATAATAGTCAAGCAAATAATGAAAATGAAAATTATCAAATCACAAAGACAAATATATATTTAGTAGCCATTGAGGACAATGGTAAAGGCGGTAAAAAGTTAGAAACTGGTGACAGCTTGATTCCAGTTGAACTTGATATAACACCAAGCATCAATCCATTAGAAGCTACTTTAAATAATCTTTTATCCATCAAGGATCAGTTCTATGGTGAGGCAGGATTATATAATGCATTATATCAATCTAATTTAACTGTTGATAGCGCTGAAATAAAAGATGACATTGCAGAAATTCGTCTTTCAGGAAATTTTGTTCTTGGCGGTGTAATGGATGGCCCAAGAGTAAAAGCTCAAATCGAAGAAACAGCTATGCAGTTTGACAATGTTAAATCAGTAAATATTTATGTAGATGACAAAACAATAGATGATGCACTTTCATTAAAAGGCGAATAAGTTTTAAGGTTTCAAGTTAGAGAATCATCTAATAACTTGAAGCCTTTTTTGTTTGAAATTTAAGGTCTGAGTTAGTTGATATAAAGTATATCAGTAAATTCACTCATTAATTTTCATTATTTTTAAAGTTATCTCATATTATAGTATTAATATAAGTACTACTCTAAGCAGTAAGTTTTAAAAAATTGATTGTTAAGGGTATAAATTTATAAATAATATTTTATTAAAAATATGATGCTGGAGGCTGATATGACAAGTGCAGAAAAATATAAGGTTTCATTGGATAAATTAAAAAAAAGCTGCAATTTTGATGATGACTTTAACTTTTGCAGCTCACCCCTTGATGAGCCTTTGCTTAATGGTGTAATTGGACAGTCAAGAGCAGTTAGTTCAATGGAATTCGGATTATCAATGAATGCTACAGGATATAACATTTTTGTTGTAGGTTCCCAAGGTACTGGAAAAAATACATATACACAATCAGCTGTAACACAGGCTGCATTAAAAGGTCCAAAACCAAAAGACTGGTGTTATATAAATAACTTTAATGAATGGGATAAACCAATAGCAGTGTCCCTTCCTGCTGGGCATGGAAAAATATTTAAAAGTGATATGGAAAATCTAATTGCTTATTTAAAAACAGATATTCCAAAAGCTTTTGAAGGTAGTGATTTTGAAATTCAAAGTGATAAATTAGCTCAGTCCGTAAGAGATAAAACAGAAACAATGTTGAAAGAAATAGAAAAACTTGCACATAAATCAAAATTTAGTATAAAACAAACTACTACAAAAATTCTTTTAGTCCCCTTATTAAACGGTAAACAGGTGACAGCAGAAGAATATAGTGAGCTTCCAATGGATGAACGTTTAAAACTTGATGAACAAAAAGTGAAATTAGGTAAAAAAATAGATGAAATCCTAAAGGAAGCACAAATTTTTGAAAATGAAGTTATGGAACAGAGCATAGAGCTTGAAAAAAACACTGCATATGTTGCAGCAGAGCCCCATATAAAAAAACTTAAGAGAAAATATAAAAGTAATAAAGAAATAGTATCTTATCTTAATAAAGTATTAAATGACATTATAGAAAACTATGAAAGTTTTTTAAACACTACCACCATATTAAACCAACCTTCGGAAGAAGATTCCCAGCAAGATACACAGTCAGACGGCGAATTACAATATGAAACAGTTTTAACTACTCAAGATGAAACAAATCCATTTGTCAAATATTCTGTAAATTTGTTTATCAACAATGAAGCAGTAAACGGTGCACCCGTTGTTGTTGAAAGCAATCCAACTTATTACAATGTTTTTGGGAAAATTGAATATAAAACACATATTTTTAACAGTTATACAGATTTTACATTAATTAAACCTGGTTCAATCCATAAAGCAAACGGTGGTTATCTTATTATGCAAGCAAAAGATATTTTAATGGACCCATTTGTATGGGATTCATTAAAAAAAGCACTTGAGTATGGTCAAATTAATATCGAAAACATAGGAGAACAATACAGGCTTGTACCTACTGCTTCTTTAAAACCAGAGCCAATTCCTTTAAACGTAAAAATTATTATTATAGGAACTCCAATGTATTTAATGGCTTTTTCAATGGATGAGGATTTTGAAAAACTCTTTAAAGTAAAAGTTAATTTTGATATTGAAATGAATAGGAAAAATGAAAATATTAAAGAATATATTTCATATGTAAGCAATCTTTGCAAAAAAGAAAAATTTAAAGAGTTTAATAAACCTGCATTAGCTAAAATAATAGAATATGGATCACGTCTTGCAGGGGACCAAAATAAGCTTTCTACTCAGTTTAATGAAATATCGGATATTGTTTATGAAGCAGCATCTATTGCAAATAAAGAAAAATCTGAATATATAGGTTCAGAACATGTACAAAAGGCAATTAATGATAAAAAGTACCGTTTAAATATGTATGAAGAAAAAATGCAGGAGCAAATTATTCAAGATAAAGTTGTAATAAACACATCGGGTTCAGTTGTTGGTCAACTCAATGGATTATTTGTACTACAAACTGTTGACTATACTTTTGGACTTCCATCCCGTATTACTGCAAGGACTTATATGGGAAGGGGAGGTATTATAAATATTGAGAGAGAAACACGTATGAGTGGTAGCATTCACTCTAAGGGAGTTTTAACATTAGCAGGATACATTGGAGGAAAGCTTGCACAGGAAAAACCATTAGGATTTACTGCACAAGTAACATTTGAACAGCTTTATGGAGGCGTTGATGGAGATAGCGCATCAAGTGCAGAACTTTATGCCATACTTTCAAGCTTGTCGGGTGTTCCTTTAAAACAATGCTATGCAGTAACAGGATCTGTTGATCAAAGAGGAGAAATACAGCCAATTGGTGGAGTTAATGAAAAAATTGAAGGATTTTTTGACATTTGCTTTGCAAAAGGTCTAACAGGAGAACAGGGAGTTATAATTCCTACAAGAAATGTGGATAATTTAATGCTAAAAGATGAAGTTATAAAAGCTGTCGAAGAAAATAAATTTCACATATATGCAGTAAAAACAATAGAAGAAGGAATTGAAATTCTAACAGGGGTTGAGGCAGGAGTTATGGATGAAAATGGAAAATATCCTGAAAACAGCGTATTTTATTTTGTTGATAAAAAGCTTAAATCAAATAATAAAACCTTAGAGGAAAACTCAGATAATAAATAAGTACGGCAAGGGGACGCAAAGTCCCCTGTTTTTTTAGTTTAAAGGCTCTAATTAAGGGTATATAATTTTTATAAATAATTTTACTTTATACTTTAAATAAAAAATACGGAGGCCTTGAATGAAAAATGCAGAAAAATATAAAGTTTCACTGGAAAAATTGAAAAAAAGTTGCAACTATGATGATGATCTTAATTTTTGTAGCTCAACTATTGATGCGCCTCATATTGAAGGAGTAATCGGTCAATCAAGAGCAGTACGTTCTATGCAATTTGGTTTATCTATGAAAGCTTCAGGATATAATATTTTTGTGGTTGGTTCCCAAGGAACGGGTAAAAATACTTATACTCAATCAGCTGTAGCTCAGGCTGCCCTAAAAGGTTCTAAACCGGAGGATTGGTGTTATATAAACAATTTTAATGATTCGGACAGGCCGATTGCAGTATCTCTTCCTGCTGGTTATGGAAAAATATTTCAAAAGGATATGGAAAAACTCATTGTAGATTTAAAAATTTATATTCCAAAGGCTTTTGAAGGAAGCGATTTTGAAGACAAAAGAGAAAAAATATCACTTTCAGTTAGGGACAAAATGGAAGAAATACTGAAGGAAATAGAAAAACTTGCTTTTGAAGCAGGTTTTAGCGTTAAACAAACGACCTCAAGAATTTTGCTCATTCCTTTAGTTTATGGAAGGCAAATAACCCCCGAAGAATATAACAAACTTCCAATTGAAGAAAGACTGAGTATTGATGAAAAAAGATTAAAATTAGGAAAAAAAATAGATGAAAGATTAAAGGAAGGTCAGAATTTTGAAAATCAAGCTTTTGAGCTTAACTTAGATCTTGAAGAAAAGACTGCATATGAAGCAACAGAACCCCTTATAATGAAGCTAAAGGAAAAATATAAATCAAATTCAGAAATTATAGATTATCTTGATAAAGTTTTAAAAGATATTGTTGATAACCATATTAATTTTAAGCCTGAAAACCCATTGTTTTCTGTATTGCCTGAAGATTTATCCCAAAAAGAAACACAGCCTTCAGGTGGAGATATACAATATGAAACAATTATGGAAAATATTGAGGCCACAAATCAATTTTCAAAATATACTGTTAACTTATTCATAAACAATGAAAATGTAAATGGAGCCCCAGTTGTAATAGAAAGCAATCCGACTTATTATAATATATTTGGGAAAATTGAATATACAACACAAATGTTTTCAAGTTTTACAGATTTTACAATGGTTAAACCGGGTTCAATACACAAAGCTAATGGTGGATATTTAATTCTTCAAGCTAAGGATATTTTAATGGATCCTTTTATTTGGGATTCCCTAAAAAAAGCGCTTAAATACGGACAAATTTCCATTGAAAACATAGGGGAGCAATACAGGCTTGTTCCTACAGCTTCTCTAAAGCCAGAACCGATTCCTCTAAATGTTAAAATAATTATTATAGGAACACCATTGTTTTATATGGCATATGCAATGGATGAGGATTTTGAAAAGTTGTTTAAAGTAAAGGTTAATTTTGATGTGGAAATGGACAGAAACAAAGACAATATAAGAGAATATGTTTCTTTTGTAAGTACCCTTTGCAAAAAAGAAAATTTAACTGAATACAGCAAACCTGCATTGGCAAAATTAATAGAATATGGTTCACGACTTGCCGGAGAACAAAACAAACTTTCCACTCAGTTTAATGTAGTAAGCGATATTGTATATGAATCCTGTGCAATTGCTAAAGAAGAAAATTCAGAATTTGTTGAAATAAAACATGTAAAAAAAGCAATAGAAGAAAAAAGATTCCGTTCAAATATGTATGAAGAAAAAATGCAAGAACAAATTATTCAGGATAAAGTATTGATAAACACTTCAGGTGAGGTTGTTGGTCAGCTTAATGGTTTATATGTTTTGCAGACAGTTGATTATACATTTGGTCTGCCTGCCCGAATAACAGCAAGGACTTATATGGGAAGGGGAGGCATTATAAATATTGAAAGAGAAATTGATATGAGCGGCAACATACATTCTAAGGGAGTTCTTACTTTGTCAGGATATCTTGGGGGCAAGCTAGCGCAAAAAGAGCCAATGGGATTTACTGCTCAAGTAACATTTGAACAGCTTTATGGTGGTATTGACGGCGACAGTGCATCAAGTGCTGAACTGTATGCCATTTTATCAAGCTTGTCTGATGTTCCTTTAAAGCAATGTTTTGCAGTAACAGGATCCGTTGACCAAAGAGGAGAAATTCAGCCCATTGGTGGAGTTAATGAAAAAATTGAAGGATTTTTTGATATTTGCTTTGCAAAAGGTCTAACAGGAGAACAGGGAGTTATAATTCCTACAAGAAATGTGGATAATTTAATGCTCAAAGATGAAGTTCTAAAAGCTGTCGAAGAAAATAAGTTTCATATATATGCAGTAAAAACAATAGAAGAAGGAATTAAAATTTTAACTGGGGTTGAAGCAGGAATTATGGATGAAAATGGAGAATATCCTGAAAACAGCGTATTTTATTTTATTGATAAAAAGCTTAAATCAAATAATAAAACCATGGAACTAAGTAAAGGGACAAATTAACGTTAAACATGGCAAGGGGACGTTTTTTTATGAAATTTCCTTTAATTACTAAATAATAATATTTATATTTGATTATTAAATATTATTGTTTTATAATTAAATTAAATAAAACGTCCCCGTGGTTGGAGGTAAATATGGGAAAGTTTAATGCAGCTTTGTTGCAAATGAAAATAGTTAATGATAAAGAAAAGAATATTGATGAAGCAGTAAAATTAATAGAAAAAGTAGCAAATGAAGGTGCGGACATAGCAATTTTACCTGAAATGTTTTGCTGTCCTTATAATAATTATTATTTCAAAGCTTTTGCTGAAGAAGTTGGCGGGATGGCATATGAAAGAATACAAGAAGCTGCAAGGAAAAACAAAATATATGTTGTTGCAGGAACAATTCCGGAATTGGAAAATAATTTAATATTTAATACTGCATATGTTTTTAACAGAGATGGATTACAAGTAGCTAAGCATAGAAAAATGCATTTGTTTGATATTGATGTTAAAGGTGGCCAATATTTTAAAGAATCTGATACATTTACTCCAGGAAATAAAGTAACTGTTTTTGAAACTGAATTTGGAAAAATTGGTATAGAGATTTGTTTTGATGTGAGATTTCCTGAGCTAAGTAGGCTTACAGTTGAAGAAGGAGCCGAAGTTATAATTATCCCCGGCGCATTTAATATGACAACAGGACCTGCTCACTGGGAACTTTTATTTAGATCAAGAGCTTTGGATAATCAAGTTTATACAATAGGGGTTGCACCAGCAAGAGATTTACAATCATCATATCATTCTTATGGAAATTCATTAGTTGTATCACCATGGGGCAATGTATTAAATCGTATGGATGAGCAGGAAGGTTATATTATTCAAGAGATTGATTTAAATTATGTTCAGAAGGTTAGAGAAGAGATACCAGTTTTAAAAAACAGGAGAAAAGATATTTATACTTTAAAAATGAATTAAAAAATGCAAAAATGCTGTAGCTAAAACTGCAGCATTTTTTGTTTTCAATAATAGTTACACATAAAATATATTAAATTACTTTGATATATATTTTATTGTTTGGTGATTATTTGGTAATCTTTTGGTTGATATACATAACCAATGTAAAAAAATTATAAAATCAATTAAGAACTAAATACTGTAATTTAAACAAAAAAATCAGCATTATAAATATGGCATTGTTTTTGCAAATATAAATATGCAATATAATATATAAATTTATAAGGAGGTTTATTATGTCAATTAAAAAACAAAATAATGACGTAAAAGTTTCAAAGGATCTTACAAAGATTCGCACGCCACATACATATGCAATAATATTTGTAGTAGTTTTATTATGTTGGGCTCTTACATTTGCAGTTCCAGCAGGAAAATTCAGCACTCATGATGTTGAATATGTGGATTCAAATGGTTCAACAAAAACAAAAACAGTTTTAATGGCAGATACATTTAGATATAGCTATAATTTAAATACAGAAAATTTATCTGCAGATTTAAATAAATTATCAGGAGATGAAGCTAAATTAACTGAGCTTGGCGTTGATAAAACAGCGTTAAATGAGTTTTTAGCAACTGATTCTTCAACTTGGGATCAATCAGCTTTAGATGATTTAGGATTAACAGATGATGTTTTATACAGCTTATATGGCGATAATATGTATGATACATCTCAGAAACTTCATAAAACTGCCAAAATATGGGGAACTGATGACTACGAAGGTTTCGGTTTCATGAACTATATTTTCGAAGGTCTTGTAACAGGGGATAAATATGGTTCAGCAGTTGGTATAGTTGCTTTAATATTAGTTGTTGGTGGTTCTTTTGGTATAATCATGAGAACTGGAGCAATAGATGCAGGTATTTATGCATTCATTAATAAAACAAAAGGTTTAGAAAAATTAGCACTTCCTTTATTGTTCATCATGTTTTCATTGGGTGGTGCAACATTTGGAATGTCAGAAGAAGTAATTCCATTTGCCATGATTATGGTTCCATTTGTTATTGCGCTTGGGTATGACTCAATTGTTGCTGTTACTGTTACTTATGTAGCATCTCAAGTTGGTAATGCTGCTTCATGGATGAGCCCATTTTCTGTTGCTGTTGCACAAGGTATAGCAGGCATACCAGTTTTATCGGGAGCATCATTTAGATTAGCTATGTGGGTTATAGTTACATTGTTATCTGCTGGTTACATGATGGTTTATGCAGAAAAAATTAGAAAAAATCCACAGCATTCTGCAGTTTATGAGTCAGATGAATATTTTAGAAGTAGATTAGAAAATACAACTGAAGAAGAAATGAAATTTACAATTGGACATAAGCTAATCCTCTTAGAAATGCTTGCAGTTTTAATTTGGATTATTTATGGAGTAACTAAAAAAGCTTATTATATACCAGAAATAGCTTCACAGTTCTTTGTAATGGGTTTTGTTACAGGTATAACAGCAATTTTATTTAAACTTAATGAAATGTCTGTAAATGAAATGGCTTCATCATTCCAAAGAGGTGTTTCTGATTTAGCTGGAACTGCTATAGTTGTAGGTATGGCTAAAGGTATATTGCTAGTTCTTGGCGGTTCAAATGCTAATGTAGCATCAGCTTTAAATACAGTTTTATTTAGTATTGGTCAAGTTTTAGATGGAGTACCATCTTTTATTGCAGCATGGAGCATGTATGCATTCCAAAGTTTATTTAATTTAGTTGTAACATCTAACTCAGGTCAGGCAGCTTTAACAATGCCTATAATGGCACCTCTATCCGACATAGTTGGAGTTTCAAGACAAATTGCAGTATTAGCATATCAACTTGGAGCTGGATTTGTTGATGCGTTCACACCAGTTTCTGCAAGTTTGATTGGAGTTTTAGGTGTTGCAAGAATTGATTGGACTAAATGGGCTAAATATCAAATTAAAATGCAAGGTTTCTTCTTTGCAATGGGTACAATAATTATTTTTATAGCTATTTCAATAGGTCTTCAATAAAAAAGTTTCCCCGCTTTAAAAGCGGGGAATTTTAAAAATCATAATCAATGTAATGGGTATAAATCAGGAGGCAAAAAATGATTACAATTATTAGAAATGTAGATGTATATACACCTGAACATTTGGGTGTAAAAGATATTTTACTTTTAGGAAATAAAATTGCAGCCATAGAAAATTCAATCAATATAGATGTAAATAATTACGTAAAAGTAAATGAAATAGATGCAAAGGGTAAAAAGGTTGTTCCAGGTTTTATAGATTCCCATGTTCATATATTGGGAGGTGGAGGAGAAGGTGGATTTTCTACAAGAACTCCAGAAATTTCTTTAACTAATTTAACAACATCGGGTGTAACAACTGTAGTTGGATGTCTTGGGACGGATGGTGTTGCCCGTGATATGATGTCTTTGTTAGCAAAAGCAAGAGGATTGGAAGAAGAAGGTATAACATCTTTTATTTATTCTGGTTCATATAGATTACCTGTTAAAACAATTACAGGGGACATAATGAAAGATATAATGGCTGTTGATAAAATAATTGGAATAGGTGAAATTGCTTTATCAGATCATCGTTCATCGCAACCAACATTTGATGAATTTGTAAAAGCAGTTGCAGATGCTAGAGTTGGTGGCATGCTATCAGGAAAAGCTGGAATAATTAATGTTCATTTAGGTGATGGAAAAAGACAAATTGAAATGTTAATTAAAACTGTTGTTGAAACAGAAATCCCTATAACTCAATTTTTACCAACACATATAAATAGAAGTAAAGATTTGTTTGAAAAATGTGTGGAATATGCTAAAAATGGAGGCTATATCGATTTTACAGGAAGTGAAGACCCTGACTTCTGGGAAGAAACAGAAGGTGAAGTTCGTTTTAGCAAAGGATTAAAAGCACTTTTAAATGAAAATGTATCATTAGATAATTTCACACTTTCTTCAGATGGTCAGGGAAGTTTGCCAATATTTAATGAAAAAAAAGAATTTGTTGGAATTGGAATTGGCAAATCAACATGCTTAATAAAAGCTATAAAAGAATGTGTATTTAAAGAACAAATTCCTCTTGAGATTGCACTTAGAGCTATAACTTGCAATCCAGCTAAAATTTTAAAATTAAAAAATAAAGGTAGATTACAAATAGGTTTTGATGCAGATTTGTGTATATTGAATGAAAATCTTGATATAGATTATGTTTTTGCAAAAGGAAAAATGATGGTTGAAAGTAAAAAACCAATTATTTTAGGTGTATTTGAAGGAAAATGACATTTTAATATTTTGTTATCAATTTGAGCTCTGACTTTCAGAGCTTTTTTATTTTGAAAGTAATTCATATGTGTTATAATGATAATAAACTAATAAGTCAAAGGATAATATTATGCAAAATAAAATTATTTTAGTTACAGGTTCTAAAACCACAATGGTATGCTTATATAAACAGCTTAAAGAATTTATACCGAATTCTTATATAATTGAAACATATGCATCTGAAGAAGGTTTAATTCCTGAACTTAAATGCGAGTTGTTAATAATATCAAGTTTAACTATGAAAAAGGAACTGGATGAAAATAATATAAAATACGATTGTAAAAATATGGTTGTATGTGAAAGAAGCGTAAACTTTGATTTTATTGACTTAGTCGCAGATATACCTGTTGGTGAAGAAGTTTTATTAGTTAATGATGAAAAAGATACAACTGAAAAATCTATAAATGATTTATTAGAACTTGGTTTAAATCATATTAAATATTATCCATATTACCCTAAAGTAAGTCATTACAAAAAACTTAAAACTGCTATAACACCAGGGGAAATAGATAAAGTACCATCATGTGTTTCCAATGTTATAAATTTAGGACCAAGAATAATTGATATAAATTCACTTTACAATATAATGGATAAATTAAATTTATCCCATATGGATACCACTTTTATAACTAAAAAATATATGCAAAAAATCATAAATGTATCAAAGCGAATATCTACTATTAATAATAATGTAAATACGCTAAATGGTTATCTTAATAATATAGTAAACAGTCTTGTAAACGGTATAATTGTTTATGATCAAGATGGCTACATTAATTATGCTAATGATGAAATGAAAAAAATATTTTCCATAGAAAAAAATATAGAATATAAAAATATAAAAAGTATAGTGGATAAAGAGCTTTTGCCTTATTTTTTTAGCAGCGAAATATATGAAAATAGGTCTTTAATAATAAAAGGCAATGACGTTAAAATATCTAAATTTATTATACCAAAGAGCAATAATATAGTTCTTATTATAAATAGGGATGAAAATTTAAGTATTAAAAATAGATATAATCAAGATTTGTTATTGAAAGGGCATTTTGCAAAACATAATTTTGAAAATATAATTGGTCATAGCAATGCTTTAAATGAAACTAAAAATATAAGCTTAAAGCTATCAAAATCTGAGCTCTCAGTTTTAATAGAAGGGGAAAGCGGAACGGGTAAAGAGCTTTTTGCAAGTGCAATACACAATAACTCAAGCAGAAAGTATGGTCCTTTTATTGCTGTAAATTTTAGTGCTTTACCAGATGATCTTATAGAAAGCGAACTTTTTGGATATGAAGAAGGTGCATTTACAGGAGCTAAAAAGGGAGGAAAAGTAGGTTTGTTTGAATTAGCAGATGGCGGAACAATATTTTTAGATGAAATAGGTGATGTATCACCTAAAGTTCAAACAAAACTTTTGAGAGTACTTCAAGAAAAAGAATTTCTTCCTTTAGGAGGAAATGCTATTAAAAAGGTAGACGTAAGAATTGTTGCAGCTACTAATAGAAATTTAAGAAATATGGTTTTTAAAAAAGAGTTCAGAGCTGATTTATATTATAGGCTAAAAATAGGATATATATATTTGCCTCCATTGAGAGAGAGAAAAGGTGATATAGAAGATCTTGTATCATATTTTATTAAAGCTGATACAACAGCTGAAATAAAGATAAATGATAGTGTAATAAATGAATTTAAAAAATACATGTGGCTTGGTAATGTTAGGGAACTTGAAAGTACAATAAAATATATGCTTGCCGTAAGAATAGGCAATACTCTTTCTTTATCAGATCTTCCTGACCGAAAATTTTTTGAAGAAGAAATTATAATGGATGATTATGATTGTGAAAAAAATGAAGTAAATTTAAATGATGAAATGATTTCTATTTTAAAGTCTATTAAATTTTTACAAAGTTTAAATATATCAGCTGGAAGGGAAAAAATTAAAGAAAAATTAAATGAAGAAGGCTTAAATTTAACTGAATCAAAAATTAGAAATAGACTTGAAGTACTTGAAAAACTTGGTTTTATAAATAAAAAAAGAGGAAAACATGCAACTGTTTTAACAGATAAGGGTATTCAATATATAAAAAATAAGTGATATTAAATATTAAAGTGCTTTTTTTAAAACTTGAGCAAATTTATTAATATAGATATCAAAAATAAGGATTGTACATAATATACTATATATACTTTATGTAATATAATGGGATTACCTAAAAAGTATATATGTCATTCTGAGTGGCAACGAAGAATCTAAAAATGTTGAAATTATAAGATACTTCGCTATAGCTCAAGATGATGAGCCGCAATTTTTATTATACAAGGAGAATCAATATGAGAATAATAATAGATGGAGATGCTTGCCCACATCAGGTAAAGGAAATATGTGAAAAGGCAGCTCGTGAATTTGGAATTGAATTAATAATAGTAGTTGATATGGACCATTATATTGTGAGTGATTTTCAAATTATGATTGTTGAACAGGGTAGGGATGCAGTTGATTATAAAATCGTTCAAATTTTTAAGCAGGATGATATATTAGTAACTCAGGATTATGGATTAGCTAGTTTAGTATTAAAGAAAGCTTCTGCAGTAATACACAGTGCAGGATTTTTTATCAATAATAATAATATAGATAATTTGCTTGAGTCAAGACATCTGGGTCAAATAATAAGAAAAATGGGTGTAAAAACAAAAGGTCCATCTAAAAGAACTAAAGAGCAGGATGAAAACTTTAAAAAATGTCTTTACAAAGTTTTAAATGAAAAATTAGGAAATAAAAATAACAAAAATAAACCTTAATACAAGGTTTATTTTTGTTTAAATTCGTTATTTTCAATGCTCTCAACAACATCTTCCACAATAATATCTGAGGATGATTTATTGTACATTTTTTTCATATTCTTTTTCATCATATCTAATATAGCTGGATTGTTGATTAATTCTAATGTGCTGTTTATAATATCGCTTTTATGATTAGCTATTATAGCAGCACCTTTTTTTTCAAAATATAATGCATTTTCTTTTTCTTGACCTGGTACAGGTTTGTTGATAATTAATGGAAGTTGAACTGCTAATGCTTCACTTAATGTTATTCCACCTGATTTTGTAATCATACATGATGCTATTTTATAGAGTTCATGAATATCTTCTATAAAACCGAAAACTTTTAAATTTTTATATGGTAATTTATCTAAAGAAGCTTTTAATTCTTTGTTGTTGCCACAAACAACTGCTACTTCAATATTTACTTGCTTGCATAGTTCCATACAAACAGATTTAGTATCTTTAAAAACTCCAAATGCACCTGAATTTATTAAAACTATTTTTTTATTTCTATTAAATTTATATTTTCTAAAAATTTTATTAATATTATCCATTTCGTCGAAGGCATCTCTTATAGGTATTCCAGTTACAACGGTTTTTTCAATTGGAATATTCATTTTTCTAATTTCTTCTTGAAGTTCATTTGTTGCAACATAAAGTTTATCTATTTCTTCGCTTAGCCATAATTTATGAACATAGAAGTCAGTTACTATATTAAATACAGGTATGTTCTTCCCAGCTAAATTTTTAATTTTTAAAGATGCAAGAATAGGAAATGTATTAATTATAATATCAGGTTTAAATTCTTTAGAAATTTCATTTAATTTTTTATATCCAAAATTTTTATATAAGTCCATTACTTTTTTATCAACAAGTTTTTCAGATCCATAATACAAGAAAGAATATGCTTCTCCAAGATTATAACTTTTAATGTATGCCCTCTTTATTGTTTCAGTTATATGAGGATGGGCTTCAGTAAATAAATCAACAACAAATACATTGTGATAGCCTTTGTTTGTAAATGCATTTTTCAATGCAGTTGCAACCATTTTATGGCCATTGCCAAATGGTGCAGTAGTAATTAAAACTCTAAAATCCATAGTATCATCCTTTTACATGATTTTTAAAAATTATTTAAAGATGTTCTTATATTAAGGGTTAAACAATATTATAATATAGATAATTAAATATTTAAAGTTATATTTTGTTAATAATAAATTATTTAATAATTATAATATTTTATTATTATTATTATTATTAATACTTATATTTGTAATATAACTTAATTCCATTATATATTATAATTTAATTAGGAGACATTATGCTAATAGAATTTATAAAAACATTTTTATTAATTTTTGTTGCCGAACTTGGTGATAAATCACAATTTTTAGTGATGACATGTGCAGCAAAATATTCACCTAAACAAGTTTTTGCTGGGATGTTTATAGGTATTATATTAAATCATAGTGTTGCAATTATTGTAGGTAATTGTGTTTCTAATATAATTGAAACTTATTTATTGCAAATTTTCACAGGTGCAATTTTTATTTTGTTTGGATTTTTATCATTTGTTAATGAAAAAGATGAAAGTTGTAGTAATAAATATTATAAATGCGGACCAGTATTAACAGTTGCTATAACATTTTTATTAGCTGAATTAGGTGACAAAACACAGCTTACTGCTATGACTATTTCAATGGAATCACAGTATCCTTTCATAGTTTTATTAGGTTCTACATTAGGAATGATGACAATTGGATTAATTGGAATTATTATTGGAACTACATTGACTAAGCACATACCATCATATATAATGAAAACAATATCTGGAATAATTTTTATTATTTTTGGTATAGTAAAAATATTTGCATCATGTAATATTTTTATAAACAATATAACTTATCAAGCTATTTTTGTTATGACAATTGTCTTTATTTCATTTTTTCAAATATCAAAATTAGTAATGAATAAATAAGGAAGTATTATGAATATAGAACAAATCAAAAATATATTAAAAAACTCGAAAGCAAAATCCATAGAAGAAAATTCAAATTTTTCAGTATTAGTTCCATTAATAGAAATAAATAATGAATTAAATATTATATACGAAGTTAGATCGAAATCAATAAAACAACCTGGAGAAATTTCTTTTCCAGGAGGATCAATAGAAGAAGATGAAGAACCAGTGGATGCAGCTATTAGAGAAACGTGGGAAGAAATAGGAGTTGAAAAACATAATATAGAAATTATTTCAGAACTTGATTTTTCTTTTGCTCCTGCCAGAAATGATTCTGTAGTTTATCCATTTCTTGGACATGTTAAAAATACGGATATTTCTAAACTTAAATATAATAAAGATGAAGTGTCAGAACTTTTTACTGTGCCCATTTCCTTTTTTCTTGAAAATGAGCCAGAAAAACATTATATAAGCTATTATCCAAAAACAGAAGATAATTTTCCGCACCACATGATTAATAACGGTGTTGAATACAATTGGAGGGAAATAAGAAATCCAATTTATTTTTATAAATACAATAAATATGTTATTTGGGGACTTACTGCTAAAATAACATATAGTTTTATACAAAAATTAAAATGACAAAAATAAAGTGGCGCGCACATATCGCCCCTTTATTTTTGTCATCATTAGTAAAGCATCGAAGATGATTTTTTTAGTTTACTTATCTAAAGAAAGCACATAAACTTATCTATAAAAATTACAACTGTCAAAAATTCCGCCACTACTACATGTAAAATAAATCATACAAAAACAATCATATTAACAAAAAGTGTTGAAATTTAATATAGAATAATTGGCATGAAGATTGCATGTATATTATTGAAATAAAAATTATGGAGATAAAATGAAAGCAACTATTTTTAATATACAAAAATTTTCTGTCCATGATGGACCAGGAATAAGAACTACGGTGTTTTTTAAGGGTTGCCCCTTAAAATGTTTGTGGTGCCACAATCCAGAAAGTCAAAATACACAAAAGGAAATTCTTCATGACATAAATAAATGCGTTTTATGTGGAAAATGTGTAGAAGTATGTCCTCAAAATGCAGTAAGGATAGAAAATAATGTAGTGCTTACTGATAATAATAAATGCAATCATTGCGGTGAATGTGTAATTTATTGCATTCCGGGTGCAAGACAGATTGCAGGCAAAGAGTACACAGTGGATGAAGTGTTAAAAGAAGTTATTAAAGATAAAGTTTTTTATGAGCATTCAAATGGAGGTGTAACTGTTTCAGGCGGTGAGCCATTAATTCAAATTGATTTTGTTGAAGAACTATTAAAAAAATTAAAAGAAAATAATATCCATACTGCTGTTGATACTTGTGGAGATGTAAATTTTGAAAACTTAAAAAGAGTTGCACCATATACAGATGTATTTTTATATGATTTAAAAGTAATGGATGATGAAAAACATAAAGAATTCGTAGGTATATCAAACAAATTAATTTTAGAGAATTTAAAGAAACTATCCCTAATTCATAACAATATTAATTTAAGAATGATAATAGTTGAAGGCGTCAATGCAGATGAAAAACATATTAAAGAAGTATTAAAGTTTATTGAAAATTTAAATATTAAAAAGATTAATTTACTTCCATATCATGACATAGCAAAACATAAATACAAAAAATTAAACATGATTTATGAAGATCATAAAATGAAAAAGCCATCGGAAGAAAAGATGCAAATTTTCAAGGAAATGTTTGAATCAAATAATTATAATGTAAAAATAGGAGGTTAGTATGAGAGGTTATACTGAAAGAACTAAAAAATTAAGAGAAGAAAGTGCTTCCACACAGCCAAGTGTAAGTTTAGAGAGAGCTTTATTAGAAACGGAATTTTATCAAAAATATTATGGAACAGTTGAAACACCAGTATTACGCGCATTAAACTTTAAATATTTAATGGAAAATAGAAAGTTATATATAGGTGAAAATGAGTTAATAATTGGTGAGAAAAGTGAAGGACCACAAGTTGTTCCAACATTCCCGGAACTTTGTGCTCACACTATAGAAGATATGACTGTAATGAATGAAAGAAAATATATTAACTTCAAAGTAAATGAAGAAGATAAAGCAGTTCAAGCTGAAAAAATTCTTCCTTATTGGGAAAATAAATCAACAAGGGATAGAATTCTTGCTTCTATGACACCAGAGTGGAAAGATTGCTACGCAGCAGGTATGTTTACAGAGTTTATGGAACAAAGAGCACCGGGTCATACTGTTGCAGATGATAAATTTTATCACAAAGGATTTATAGAATTCAAACAAGAAATAGAAGAGGCTATTGAGCAACTTGACTTTTTAAATGATAAAGAAGCATATAATAAAAAAGCTCAACTTCAAGCAATGGCAATTTCTTGTGATGCAATAATGATTTATGGACAAAGATATGCTGCATATGCAAGAGAATTAGCAGCTAATGAAACGAATTCTAAAAGAAAAGAAGAATTATTATGGATTGCAGGAAACTGTGATGTTGTTCCTGCACATAAGCCGGAAACATATGCTCAGGCACTTCAAATGTACTGGTTCGTTCATATAGGAGTAACTACAGAAACTAACACTTGGGATGCTTTTTCACCAGGAAGATTTGACCAATATTTATATCCTTTCTATAAGAAAGAATTGGAAGAAGAAAAAATTGATTATGATAAAGCAAGAGAATTAATGGAATGCTTATTCATTAAATTCAATAATCAACCAGCTCCTCCAAAAGTAGGCATAACATTAAAAGAAAGTGGAACTTACACTGACTTTGCAAATATAAACACAGGCGGAATTAATCCTTATACAGGAGAAAATGGTGTTAATGATATTTCATACATCATCCTTGATGCAATGGATGAAATGAGACTTTTACAACCAAGTTCAAATGTACAAATAAGTGAGAAAACACCTGATGAATTTTTGAAAAGATCAGTAGAAATTTCAAGAAAAGGTTGGGGGCAGCCAGCATTTTATAACACAGAAGAATTAATTCAAGAATTACTTAATGCAGGAAAAACATTAGAAGATGCTCGCTTTGGTGGTTCAAGTGGTTGTGTTGAAACAGGATGCCATGGAAGAGAAGCATATGTATTAACAGGATATTTAAATGTACCTAAAATATTTGAACTTACAATGAACAATGGATTTGACAAATATACAGACAAACAAATAGGTTTAAAAACAGGGAATCCTGAAGATTTTAAATCATATGAAGAACTATATGATGCATATATGAAACAAATTGAATATATGGTAAATGTGAAAATAAGAGGAAACAATGTAATAGAAAAAATATTTGCTACTCAGATGCCTACTCCATTTATGTCAGTTTTAACAACAGGCTGCAAAGAAAGTGGCAAGGATTATAATGCAGGCGGTTCAAAATATAACACAAGATATATTCAAATAGTTGGTATAGGAACTATCACTGATTGTTTAGCATCAATTAAATATAATGTATTTGATGAAAAAAGATTTACTATGAAAGAACTTTTATCAGCAATAGATGCAAACTTTGAAGGATATGAGATGATTCACAATTTAGTTTTAAATCATACACCTAAATACGGAAATGATAATGACTATGCTGATGATATAATGCTTGATGTATTTTCTAATATAAGAGATAACATAAGAGGAAGAAAAACAGTTTGTGGTGGAACTTACCAAATAGATATGCTTCCAACAACATGTCATATTTATTTTGGTGGAGTTATGACAGCATCAGCAAATGGTAGATTAGCAAATAAGCCAGTTACAGATGGTATTTCTCCAGAAAAAGGTGCAGATACAAATGGACCAACAGCAGTTATAAAGTCATGTGCTAAAATGGATCACACATCAACAGGAGGTACTCTGTTAAATCAAAAATTCACTCCATCATCAATACAAGGAGAAGAAGGATTAAACAATGTATCAGCTTTAATTAGATCATATTTTTGCATGAATGGGCACCACATTCAGTTTAATGTAGTTGACAGAGCAACATTAATTGAAGCACAAAAAAATCCAGAAGAACATAAAGATTTAATAGTTCGTGTTGCAGGTTATTCAGATAACTTCAACAACCTTGAAAAAGCATTACAAGATGAAATTATAGATAGAACGGAACAGTCGTTTAATTAAATAAATTAATACGAAATTCAATAAATTAGAAATTACCCTAAGGATAGATAATAAAATGTCTATCTTTTAGGGCATTTTTTATTATGACTAAAATATATAAATTTGGATAAAAACCCTATAGGATGATATAATTAAAATAAATTTTAGTAATAGGAGAGTATATGCAAAATATTGATTTAAATGCTTTAAAAGGAACAATATTCAGACATTTTAAGGGTGACTTATATTTGCTAATGGATATAGCAGAGCATACAGAAACTGGTGAAGAATTAGTTATTTATAAAGCTTTATATGAATCTTGTGGGTTGTATGCACGACCAAAAAATATGTTTTTAAGCGAAGTTGATCAAATAAAATATCCAAATGCACTTCAAAAATATAGATTTGAACCTGCTGTTATAAAAAGCTTAAAATAGTTTGCAATGAATAATAACACTTTTTATTTTTGTAATAATTACCTATGTCAAAACACAGTTTACTACATATATTAATATTATAAAAACTATGTAAATTATTTAATTATAAAGATAATTAATAAAATATTTATAAAAAATAATTTTAAAGTAGTATCGAAAGTTGAGCAGGCGATATACATTAAGTATGTGGGGCTGGGCCTATTTAATAGGCAGTGGATAATTATAATCCATGGGACAATTCGGAAACGAAGTCCCATGGATTTTTTTATATAAAAAATTGAAAGGAAGTTGTTATGGAAAATAGTGTTTTTAAAAGAGTACAACAGATTCTAATAATAATATTAATAGCAAATATAGTAGTGGCTATATCAAAATTAATTATTGGATTAATTATTAAAAGTGCAAGTATATCTGCAGATGGATTACATTCTTTAACTGATGGCTCATCAAATATAGTAGGATTAATAGGCATACAATTTGCATCAAAGCCTAAGGATAATGATCACCCATATGGTCATTATAAGTTTGAAACACTTTCAGGTTTATTTATAGCTGCAATGTTGTTTATGATAGGTGTGAAAGTAATTTTGGGTGCAATTTATAGGTTTAAAAATCCGGTTGAGTTAAATATATCCATAGATAGCCTAATAATATTGATTTTTACGTTATGCATTAATATAGTTGTATCTATAACGGAATATAAAAAAGGTATAGAATTAAATAGCCAAATATTAATATCTGATTCGATGCATACAAGAAGTGATATATTTGTTTCTTTAGGAGTTTTGATTACACTTATAGGAATAAAATTAGGATTGCCATCAGTAATTGATCCCATTACTTCTTTAGTTGTTTCTATGTTTATTTTACATGCTTCATATGAAGTTTATAAAGAAAATGTTGGTGTGCTTGTAGATAAATCAGTTGTGGATACAGAAGAAATAAAAAATATAGTTTTGAGTATAGAACAAGTTAAAGATGTTCATAAAATTAGAAGTAGGGGAAGTAAAAATGATATTCATATAGATCTACACATTTTAGTTGATCCTAATTTAAGTGTAAAAAAGTCTCATGAGTTAGTGCACTATATAGAAGAAATTATTAAAGAGAAAGTAAATAAAAATGCACAAGTTATTGCTCATATTGAGCCTTTTGAACTTAAAAATGAAAATTTAAATTTAAGAATATACAATATAGAATGAAAATTATAATAAACAAGGCTGAAGCATTTAATTGTTCCAGCCTTGTATTATTTCGACAAATTTCAAAAAGTTGGATTTAATTTATAATTATTATTTTTTCCATATTTTACCCTATATATTAATTTTAATTATGGTATTTTGTATTTTTTACTTCATATAATTATATTATTATACCAATTTGTTTTTATAAATTTTGACATAATTGATATTAAACATTGGAGTGTACTTAAAAATTAAGTTAGAAAGAAAGTTTTACAAATTTTAATATAAAAGAGGAGGTTATATATGAAACCTAAAGAAAGAATTGAATATTTATTAGAGGGTAAAGCTCTTGATAAGCCTGCAATAAACTTGTGGAAGCACTTTCCACCATATGATGAAAATCCTAAGGATTTAGTAAAAAAAATAATTCAGTTTCAAGAAAGGTTTAATTGGGATTTTGTAAAAGTAACTTATCAAGGGTTATATTCAATTCAAGATTTTGGCTCAAAAATAAAATGGCCTGAAAGGGATAGTAATTGGCCAAATACTTGTTCAAATGTTGGAAGTGTATCAGAATATTCTATTAAAAATTTAGAAGATTGGAAAAACTTAAAAACTCTATCCATGGAACAAGGAGCAATGGCTGATGCAATACTTACAGCAAAAGAAGTTGTAACAAAATTTAAAAAAGATGCACCAGTAGTAGTGACTGTATTTAACCCATTAACAACTGCCATGAAAATGAGTGGTGATAGAATGCTTGATGACATGAGGCAAGATCCTGAAATATTTAAAAAGGGTTTAGATGTAATTTTAGAAACTACAATTGATTTTGTTAAGGAATTAGTCAAAATTGGTGCAGATGGAATATTTTTTGCCAGCCAATTAGGAAGTTATGACAAGATGAGTGAACAAGAATATGAAGAATTTGGACTACCCTATGACATGCAGATATTAGATGTAGTTAAAGATAAAATGTGGTTCAATATTATGCATATGCATGGAAAAGACCCAATGTTTGAATTATTCGAGAAATATCCAGTGCAAGCTATAAATTGGCATGATAGGTTAGTAGATATATCATTAAAAGATGGAAGAAAAAAAAGCAATAAAATATTAATTGGTGGTATTGATGAATTTAAAATATTAAATGAAGCAAATGAAGATGAACTCATGAAACATATAGAAGATGCTTTAAATCAAGTAGAAGATAAAAGGTTAATTCTTGGACCAGGATGTTGTGTACCACTTAATGTTAATGAAGATAGGCTTGAATTAGTAAACCAACTTCTTAATTCAAATCGAATGAATAAATAAAAATATATTATATCTTAGTGGTATGTATATATAAAGATTTATGTAAGGCTGAGATTAAAAGTTAACTATTATTTGAGGAGGAAGTAAAATGTTTAAACAAAAAAGTAAATGCATTTTAATTATGTTATTAGTGTTAAGTTTAGTATTATCAGGCTGTGTGAGTAAAGATACTTCTACAACAGAACAAAAGCCTTCAACAACTGAAAGTGCGAAAACAACTGAACAAACTGACCCTAACAAAGTAAAAAGACCGGAAGGTGTACCAGCAGATTATCCAAAAGATGAAATTAACTTTATTTATGCTTTCGGTGCAGGATCACCTTTTGAAGCTTATTTAAGAATTGTGGCAGATAAGGCTCAGGAAATGCAAGGCTGGAAACATGGTGTTGTAATCAGCTTTAAAGAAGGTGCAAGCGGAAGAATCGGTTGGAATGCTATGGCTGAAGCTAAGCCGGACGGTTACAATCTTGGTTTTGCACCAAGTGCAATGTTGATTTCATCAGTTTCTGAAGAAGTATCGTATGGAGTTGATAAAGTGGATTTTGTATTTAACACAATGTCAGATCCAGGTGCAATAGGTGTTGTTGTAGATTCACCTTACAAAACATTGCAAGAACTTGTTGAAGCAGCAAAACAAAATCCAGGCAAAATAACTGTAGGTGTTACTTCTGTAATAGGTCAAGAAGGTTTGACATTAAAACTTATAGAAAAAGCTGCAGGTGTTGATTTTAATGAAGTAGCTTTCGATGGTGAAGGTGCAATATTTGCTGCAATTATTGGAAAACATGTTGATGCTTTTTGCTTGAATGTAACAGATGCTACTACATTCCTTGAAGATAATTCAATTCGTGTCCTTGCTACAGGTAATACAGAGCGTTCAGTATTCCTTCCTGAAATACCTACTTATAAGGAAGCAGGATATGATGTTACACAGGTTAACATGAGAAGCGTTGCATGTCCTAAAGGTACACCTGAGCCTATCAGAAAATATCTTGAAGAATGTTTCATAGCTGCTGCAAATGATCCTGAAGTTCAAGCTAAAGCTGCCGAAATGAAACTTCCGATTGATACTATGACAGGGACAGAAGTTAAGGAGAAATTTACTACTATTTCAGAAGGATATGCTAAATTGTGGGAAGAATCTCCTTGGAACTAACAAGATTTAAAAAAAATTAAGATTAAATTTGATCAAGGAGCTATATGCTCCTTGAATCATAATTAGTATATGCGGAGGTGATTCTCAAATGGAAAATAAGTCTAATAAAGATGTGTTTAATAGTAATTATTTATCAGCAGCTTTTATTTATTTTATTTCAATTGCATTCTTAATCAATACTCTTAAAATTAAGGATTCCACATCGAGAATGTTTCCAATTGTAATTTGTATTGTTTCGATAATAATTGCAACAATACTTGTTTTGAAAACTCGATTTAATTTTAAGAAGAATGGTGAAAACGTTGACTTTAGTGGTATGAGTGTATCGCTAAAAATGTTCGGAATGCTTCTTTTGTACGTAGTAGCAATAGAAATTGCAAGTTTTTATATAGCTACGCCCATATACCTTTATGTAACTATGATGTCACTGGGACAGAAAAACAAGAAATTGATGATAATAGTTTCAGTACTTTTCACTTTAGCAGTTTATTTGTTTTTTGACTTGCTTCTTGGCATGGAAATACCGATGGGTAGATTTTTAAGTTAGTTTTGCGAGGTTTTCATGCTAAAACTTTCTATTTAAGGAGTTGAAAATTATGGAATTTTTTCAATATGCTTTACAAGCAATAACTTTAGAAAATATGCTTTGGTTAGCTATTGGATGCATTATTGGTGCCATTCTTGGCGCATTGCCTGGAATGTCAGCTGATACAGGACTTGCAATATTTATCCCTTTGACATTTAATCTGGAACCCACAACAGCTCTTATTGCTTTGGGTGCCATTTATGTTACAGGCGCATATGGAGGTAATATTACTGCTGTACTGGTTAATACACCTGGAACTTCGGATTCTGTGTTTATGACAATTGATGGTTATCCTATGACGAAAAACGGACAGGGGTTAAAGGCCATTGGAGTCACAACATTCAGTGCCTTCTTTGGAGGAATTGTGGGATCTCTATGCTTAGTGTTCACAGCTCCAATTATTGCTAAAATGGCAGTAAAATTTGGCCCATGGGAATTGTTTTTGGTAACAATGATGGGTATGGTTGTAATACTTGGAATGGTTAAGGAAGGTGTATTGAAAGGTCTTACAAGTGCTGCTTTAGGCTTTTTATGTGCTTTAGTAGGAATGGATGGAATGACAGGTATAAGCCGTTTGAATTTTGGTATAAAGCCAATATTTGATTCGCTGCCACTTCTTCCAGTTGTATTAGGTCTGTTTGCAATTTCACAAATGCTTGATTTAGCTGCATCTCATTCTAAGTCAATAGTTATTACGGATTCTGCCGTAAAAGGAAGTCCATTTCTTTCTTTAAAGGAACACAAATCAATGCTTATGAATAATATCAGGTCATCCATAGTAGGAACTATTATTGGAATTGTTCCTGGTGCTGCAACAACTGCTGCGGCTGGCATAAGTTATAATATGGCTAAAAAAGCAGATGAACATCCTGAAACATTTGGTAAAGGAAATCCACAGGGTTTGGCATGTGTATCTGCTGCAAATAATGCTGAAATAACAGGTGCTTTAATACCTCTTTTAACTTTAGGAATTCCAGGCAACGGAACTTCTGCTTTATTTCTTGGAGCGCTTATGGTACACGGACTTGCTCCGGGGTCTCAATTGTTTTCAAGAACCCCTGAGATTGCTTTTGGAATGTTCTTTGGATTGATTATGGCCACATTTTCTATTTTATTGATTGGATTGTTTGGTGCTCCTATTTACTCGAAAATAACAAAAGTACCTCTAAGTGTTTTAATTCCTATAATTGGATCACTTTGCATATTAGGTGCATTCACTTATAGAAATCTTTTCTTTGATACTGTACTGGTTATAATATTTGGATTAATCGGTTTTTACATGTTAAGAGCACAATTTCCATTAGCACCATTTGTTCTTACTTTCGTACTTGGAAGAAGCTCTGAATTAGCATTTAGAAGAACTCTTCAGATTACAGGAGGTGACATTACATCTGTTATGTTCAATCCTTTGGCATTATCATTGCTGTTAATTGACATATTTCTGCTATTATGGCCTTTCTGGGGAGATATAAAGCGTTTTTTTAGTAAAAAATATAATAATACAAATATTTAAGGAGTTTAATATGAATATGATGACTAAAAAAGAACGTGTAATAGCTGCAATAAATAAGCAGGAAGTGGACAGAGTTCCATTTAGCATATGGTATCATTTGCCACATGTTGATCAAGACCCAGTGCAACTTGCTGAGTTGCAAATTAAACAAGCGCATAGTTATGATTTAGATTTTATTAAAATGATGCCTTTTGGAAATTATGGTGCACAGGATTTTGGATTAAGTGTGGACTTTTATTGTACTAAAACTCAACCTGCAGTAGAAAGGAAATTTGCAATTGACAATGTAAATCAGTGGAAAGAAATTGAACCATTACCTGGATGTTTTGGTTCCCACGGAAAACAGTTAATGTTGGCACGGCAAATTCAAAAGCAACTTAAAGGTGAAGATATACCATATGTTCAAACCATATTTAGCCCTCTTACTACTGCTAAAAAATTAGCTGGACCTCGTATTTTCGAAGATTTAAGAACAAATCCTGAATATGTTCACCAAGCTTTACAAGCAATAACAGAAACTACTATTGATTTTGTTAAACTAAATATTGAAGCTGGAGTAGCTGGATTTTTCTTTGCAACACAGTGTGCGAACAAAGAATGGCTCACTGTGTCTGAATATGATGAATTTGGTGTTAAATATGACCTTGAAGTTATAAATGCATATAAGGATATAACTTATTTTAATATAGTACATATTCATGGTGATAATACGATGTTTGAAAAAATTGCACAATATCCATGTAATTGCATTAACTGGCATGACAGATGGGCAAGTCCTAATATGTATGAAGCAAGAAAAATTTCTGATAAGTGTTTTTTAGGTGGAATTAATGAGAAGTTTTTATCAAAAGTTAATGCAGAAGAAATTTATGACCATATTAGAGAAGGAGCTTTAGAAGCTGGGCTAACAGGCCTTATGATTACACCAGGATGTGTTGCAGAACTTGAAACACCGGAAGTAAATTTTTATGCAGCACGATTAGCAGTGGAAAGTTTATCTAATTTAAATACTTCTGATTGTAAAGAAAGTTTAGCATCAGAAGGGGCATAAATATAAATTTTTAAATTATTAGTTTATGTAAAATAAATTATATAAATATTAGCTAATAATATAAAATAGGAGATTAAGAATGAATGACTATACTAAAATTTTAATCGAAGAATTAATACCTGCATTTGGATGCACAGAACCAATAGCTTTAGCATTTGCTGCTGCTAAAGCAACTCAGGTATTAAGTCATATACCTACAAAAATAATTTGCAGTTGTAGTGGTAATATTATTAAAAATGCTAAAAGTGTTGTAGTACCAGGCACTGGTGGATTAAAGGGAATAGAGATTAGTGTAGTACTTGGAGCTATAGCTGGTGATTCAAATAAACAACTTGAAGTATTAACAGGTATTGATAAAAGTAAAGTTTTAGAAGCGAAAAAACTTACCGAGGATAGTATTTGTAAAGTTAAATTAGTTCCAAATGTTGAAAATTTATATATTAAAATAGAAAGTTTTTATGAAGAAGATAGCGCTTCTGTAACTTTAAAAGATGGGCATCTTAATATTGTCGAGATTTTAAAAAATAATGTAATAATTTATAAGAAAGATGAATCAAATGAGTTAGAAGAAGAGAATGTAATAATTAATTTTGAAAGTATATATAATTATGCAAATAAGGTTAATATTGAAGAAGTTAAATATTTATTGGATAGACAAATAGAATATAACTTAAATATCGCTAAAGAAGGTTTAGCAAATGACTATGGCGTTAAAGTTGGTAAAACTATTTTTGCTAATCAATCCAATGATATTAATGAATTAGCAAAAGCGTATGCTGCTGCAGGTTCTGATGCTCGCATGAGTGGTTGTGAACTTCCTGTAGTAATAAATTCAGGTAGTGGTAATCAAGGTATAACAGTTTCTTTACCAATTATAGTATAT
>DIVM01000173.1 GCA_002435835.1 Firmicutes bacterium UBA6132 | reverse complement strand
AGGCAACAATTGAAGCTGCCGCTACCCTTGTTCTTTTAAAATTACTCTTACTATTCATACCATTAACCTCAATATCTTTTAAAGTTTTTTTTACTACAAATTCTAATTCCATAGGAATAGGCTCATCCATATATTCCTTTTTAAGTTGATCCAAATTTTTATTTTTCATGTTAAACCTCCTCATCATAATTCATATTAATACGTAACATTTTAAGCGACTTATATAAACGAGTTTTTATTGTGTTGGTATTTTCATTAAGAATTTCTGCAATTTCGTTTATCTTTAAGTCCTCAAAATACTTTAATATTATTATAGTACGGCAGTTATCAGGCAGATTATCTAATGCACATTGCAGGTCAAAGTTTTCATATTCATCAACTACTCCAGAATCTAAATTGATCAAAACTTCTTCTTCAACTATATTCACTTTCTTTTTTTTTCGCAGAAAATCCAGCGAAGTATTTACTACAATCCTATAAAACCAAGTTTTTATGTAATCAGGATTTTTTAGAGAATCCATTGATGAAATGGCTTTATATATAGATTCTTGAACAATATCTAAAGCATCATCAACATTTTTGACATAACTAAAGGCTAATCTATAAATATTTTCTTTATATCTAATAACATAATCTGCTATTTGGTTTTTCAAACGACTGTTTCTCATTGGTACTAATACCTCCTTTTCTTTTATTAGATACATATATTAACTATTTTACATTTTATAGACGTCCATGCACCATAAAAAGTTTTAGTAAGTAGTTAAGAATTTAATTAGTTTTCTAACATCAATCAGAGTAACATTTACAATACTTACAGTTCTTGCCCGTGGCAGAACTCATGAGTAATTGGCAGATAAAATATAAAAATACATAAAAAATACATCATGTCAAATGTGCATGATGTATTTTTATTATTAATAATATATTTATCTATTTTTATTTTTAGATTTTACATAATCTCTTGCGTTTTTTATACCGCCAAATTCTGAAAACATTTCATTAATTTTTTCTTTTTCAATTTGTTTTGAATTAAGGCCATCATACTTAGCTTCTTTTTTCAGTTTTTTATAGTTTAGAAGACGTTCCTCTGTAATAAGCCCTTCATCAATTGCTTTTTTTACAGCACAACCTGGTTCATTTTCATGTTTACAGTCGTTGAACTTACATTTATCTGCAAGTTCATCAATATCAATAAAAGTCTTTGATAAATTTACATTTTCTACTCCAAGTTCACGCATTCCAGGTGTATCAATTACTGCTCCTCCTGTTGGAACAATAAACAATTCTCGCCTAGTTGTCGCATGTCTTCCTTTATCATCTTTTCTTATATCCCTAGTTTCATTTATATCTTGACCAAGTATTTTATTTATTAATGTAGATTTACCAACACCTGAAGACCCTACAAATGCAACTGTCTTACCTGCTGAAATATACTTGTACAGCAATTTATATCCATCATCTGTAACACTTGATGTTGTTAAAACATCCACACCAATTGCTTCACAACTTATTTCATCAAGTTTTTCTGTCAAATCATCACATAAGTCAGACTTTGTAAGCACTATTACCGGTGTTGCTCCGCTATCCCAAGCAATTGCAAGATATCTTTCAAGCCTGCGTAAACTGAAATCATTATTTAAAGACATACAAATAAAAATTGTATCAATATTTGCTGCTATAACTTGAACTTCATGCGCAGTCCCTGCCGCTTTTCTTATAATAACACTTTTTCTTGTCAATATATGATGAATTATTGAATTGCCATGTTTTTCATCATTTCTATCAATCATAACAAAATCACCAACTGCAGGATAATCTGACAACTCACCTGATTGATATCGTAACTTACCAGATATTTCTGCTAATACCTCAGAAGTATCAGTTGCAATCCTGTACAAATCCCTGTATTGTGCTATTACACGTCCTAAAAAAAGATCTTTATAAAGAGTTGCTTCATGAATAAATCTTTCATTAAATCCTAAATTCAATAATCTGTCTTTCAATTTTTCACATCCTTTAACAAAGGTAATTAAATGTATTTTCTATGTAATCATATTATAGCACAAGAATTTTATTTATACAGCAAATATAATTAAACATAAAAATACACCACGGTATTAACCATGATGTATTGAATTTACAATGCTTTATTGCTTTATTTTTTATACGTATAATAATATGAACGATCAGTATCCACTGATAATTCAATATTATTTTCTTCAAACTTTTCCTTAATACGCAATTTGTCAGAAAGTGGCTCTGTAGGATTTAAAGTATTCATAATACCACTCACTATTTCGTTAAAGTATTTATATGGTATTCCTATTCCCATCTCATCGTTACCCCATCCACACCAAAATCTTGTCCCAGAACAAAGCATAGAAATGTTTATATCGCCATTGACAAAAGGTTCTGCTGTAAGCTCACTGCAAAGTGCTTGATTTCCGCTGATACTGCAATTCTTTACAACTCCATTATAATAGCCATTACCTTGCAAAATACGCATTATATTGTATGGAGAAGTGACAATAACAACTACATCAGGTTCATCACAAAAGTCTTTAAGTGGCATAATTTGTATTCCATATGACTTCTTTTCAACCCTTGTTAATTTAGCAGCTGCATTCTGAGAGGTTTTCAAATCACAGTATAATCCAATTTGTTTACCTGCCTCACCAGTAATAAATGAATCCAATGGTTCTGTAAGTCCCAATACATTTCTTGAACCTCTGCATGAAAAATTATCTATAGTAACTTTCAACTTAATATCTGCCATTGCACTTTTTACCATAACACAATATGGCATTTTATTGTATGGTTGTTTTCCATTCGCTAAATCAAAAGATTCCTTATCTAATAAAAACTTTACACCTACCACCTGTCTTTTTATTTCAAGAGCAGAGTTTAGATTTTTGAGCGCATTATGCATATTTACATTTATTTCCATGACAATTATTTATAATAAGGGTAACAACCAGCAGGATAAAATTCATCAGCCTTATCAGTCCACTTATCCTTAACTAAATTCTCTGCAAGATATTTTGCCCATTCTTTATCTTGATCACCATCTTGAACAACTATACCTACAGGACATTCTTCTTTGTCTGTATCATTTTGTGATAAGAAATCTTCAGCCTTTATGCCGCCTGCACGAACAGCATAGAATGCAAAAGATATTACTGCATCAACATCATCAATGCTCTTTGCAACATTAATTGTTTCTGACATTACAAGCTTAATATTTTTCGGATTGTCTACAATATCAACTTCTGTATAGAAATCACCTGTTTTTTCACCAAGAGTTATTAGTCCTTCTTTTTGAAGCATATTTAAAGCAATCTCTAAGTTACTTGGATCATTTGAAACAGATATAACTGCACCATCTGGAAATTCCTCAATTGATTTCCACTTTTTTGAATACATACGAATTGGTGAATAATAGTAGTATGGTTCTACCATAACAAGATTGCTGTTATTTGCAGCATTGAATGTATTAATCCACTTTAGATGATTTACAAGAATACCATCAACATCTCCATCTTTAAGAGCCGTTGCAGGCATTGAGTTTCCATCAAAAACGACAATTTCTACTTCTACATTGATTTCTTTCAATATTTCTTTTGCTATTTGCAGACGAGGCTCAATATTTGGAATTGTAGCCAATTTAATTTTAATTGGTTCACTTGATGTTTCAGTTTTTTCCTCAGTATTTTCAGCTGGAGCTTGAACCGGTGTTTCTTTAGCTGTAGTTGAGCATGCCGCAAGCGTAAACAGCATTGTTAACGCAAGTGTTAATGAAATAATTTTTTTTAACATTGTTGTTCTCCTTTTAATATTATTATTTTAGTGAATTTTTATATATCCAGTTGCCCACCACTCTAATTGCTAAAACAATAAAGAACAGTACTACAACAGATGTATACAATACCATGTTATTAAAGCTCTGATACCCATAATTTAATGCAACTGCACCAAGCCCTCCTGCACCAACAGCTCCTGCAATAGTGGTTGCACCAAGGTAACTAATTGTACTCAATAGAAGAGAGGAAACAAGAGAAGGTACAGATTCTTTCAATATAACTTTAAAAATTATCTGCATATCAGATGCTCCAAATGAACGGGCAGCCTCAATGATTTGCTTATCCACTCCCATAAAAATATTTTCTATTGTCTGAGCAATATAAGGTGTTGCTGCAATTGTAAGTGGAAATATAGCTGCTTTTTCACCAATAACAGTTCCCATTACAATTTTAGTTATTGGTGAAATAGCCACAATCATTATAATCATTGGAAAAGAACATATACTATTTATAATAAAAGTCATAAAATTATATATTGATTTATTAGGCCGTAGTCCACGTGGATTAAACATAGTCAGAGCAATTGCAATTATAAAGCCCCCAAAAATAGAAAGTACCATAACCCAACCAAGCAACCTAATTGTCGCTCCGATATTTGGAAATATAATTTTTACAAAATACTTTTGCCAAGTAATCCAAAACTCACTGTTAAACATTTCTACACCTCTTCCACTGCAATGTTGTCTTCTGATTTAAGAAATTGAAAACTAATCCTATGTTTTTTTAGATATTGACTGACATCAGCAAAATTTTGTTCTTGCACAGAAATATGAATTGTAGCCATCACACCGTTGCGATATTTCTCCATTTCACAACCATTAATTGAAAAATCAATATCAAGATCTCGTGCCATTCTAGTAAGAATATGCTCTCCTGATTCTTTATTTACATAAACTAATTTTAAATTTATACCTTCTTTATCTACAGGGGTATACTTTTCTCCGATTAAATTTACTAAAGAAGGTGGTTGTTCAAGAAAAATATCCTCTACTTTACCACTTGCTTGTACTTTGCCGTTCTCTAAAATAGCAATTTGCTCACAACAACTACGAAGCACAGACATTTGATGAGTAACAACTACAATGGTTATTCCAAGCTCCTGGTTAATTCTGTTAAGCAAAGTCGTAACTGACTGTGCTGATTTTGGATCAAGAGCAGATGTTGCTTCATCGCACAATAAAATTTTTGGATTCATTGTTAATGC
The DNA here is from genome assembly GCA_002435835.1 of Firmicutes bacterium UBA6132. Next base: position 824 of record DIVM01000173.1, on the reverse strand, counting down.
TCTTGCAATTGCCACACGCTGTTTCTGACCTCCTGACAATTCACGAGGATATGAAGAAATCTTTTCAGGAATATCTACAAGTTCCAAAAGATTCTTAACAATTTTATCAATATCATTATTACTATATTTCCAGCATCTCATAGGCAATGCAATATTGTCATATACTGAAAGGCGTTGGAGCAAAGAAAAATTTTGGAATATAACACCGATTTCCTTCCTAAACTGACGAATATTATTACCTGCTAAATTTTGTACAGCTATGCCATCTACTATAAGATTTCCACTCTGAAACTGTTCCAATCCATTAATACAACGTAAAAGTGTGGATTTCCCTGCACCACTTCTTCCTACAAGTCCAAAGATACTTCCCCTTGGGATGTGTAATGAAATGTTATTTAATACATCGTTGTCCTGGTATGACTTACATAAATTTTCTATTTCAATCATTACTACATCTCCAATTTAATATTTCATTTAAAAATATATTAATATTCCTCAAGTTCTTAATTTTTTAGTTTGAATTTAATAATGTTCATTTATTATATTTGTAATGCTTATAAAAAGATGTACATTTTTTAGAAAATTAGATATTATACGAACGAACCATAAACTTAAGAGTCATATATAGCATTCAAGTTTACAGTATATTACTATTTCAATAAAAATTAGTATATCACAATGAATTTATCAAATCCAATAACATATATTCATAAATACTTAGCAAACTATAATTTAATTTTATTATTCCCTACCAACTACATTCTTCAAGATTTCCTAAATTATATTTCTATTAGTCAGAAGTGTCCAGGTCTAAAGTTAAGTTT
>DIVM01000105.1 GCA_002435835.1 Firmicutes bacterium UBA6132 | reverse complement strand
GACTCAACAGGGGAAATAAAACCATACAGTTATACAAGTGGAAATAAAATTAAATCATCAACGCTTAATATTGCAAAACCAAGAGTGTTCATACCAACATTTCCCGGTACTAATTGTGAATATGATACAAAGCGTGCTTTTGATAGAGCAGGTGCTGATTCAGAAATATTTGTATTTAAAAATTTAAATGAATCCGATGTAGAGTATTCAATTAAAGAAATGGATAAATTAATAAGACAATCTCAAATAATAGCATTTCCTGGAGGGTTTTCGGCAGGAGATGAACCAGAAGGTTCTGGAAAATTCATTGCTGCTATATTTAGGCATGAATTATTAAAAGATGCAGTAATGGATTTATTAAATAATAGAGATGGTTTAATAATAGGAATATGCAACGGCTTCCAAGCTCTAATTAAATTAGGTTTAGTACCATTTGGTGAAATAGTTCATATGAAAGAAAATTATCCAACTTTAACTTACAACAAAATTGCAAGGCATATATCAACATTTGCTCAAACAAAAGTAGTATCGAATTTATCTCCATGGCTAAATGCTTGTGAAGTTGGAGAAATACACCATATGCCTCTTTCACATGGAGAAGGTAGATTTGTAGCTAGTGAAGAATGGATAAATAGTTTAAAAGAAAATGGCCAAATAGCAACTCAATATGTTGATTTAAATAAAAAGGCAACTTATGATGGATTATATAATCCAAATGGATCAATAGAAGCAATAGAAGGTATAACAAGCCCTGATGGAAGAGTATTTGGAAAAATGGGTCATTCAGAAAGACTTGATAGAGATTTGTATAAAAACATCATAGGAAATAAAGACCAACAAATCTTTGAATCCGGTGTAAAATACTTTAAGTAATTAAAAGGGACGATCCTTAAAGCCAAAAATAAAATTAATCAATGAACATTAAACAATGAAAATCAGGAGGGAATATGAAAGTAGCAATTATTATGGGAAGCGATTCAGATTTTTCAGTAGTTGAAAAAGGATATGAGTTGTTAAAAAAATTTGGTATTGAAGTTGATGTAAGAGTTATTTCTGCACATAGGACACCTTCTATAGCATTTGATTTTGCAAAAAATGCTGAAGCAAATGGATATGAATTAATAATTGGAGCGGCTGGCAAAGCTGCACATTTACCAGGAGTATTAGCAGGATGTACACCTCTTCCTGTTATAGGTTTACCAATAAAATCAACAGAACTTGATGGTATGGATGCACTTTTAGCTATAGTACAAATGCCTCCTGGAGTTCCAGTTGCAACTGTTGCAATAAACTCTTCTGAAAATGCTGCGCTTTTAGCAGTACAAATTTTATCGGTTAAATATGAAGATTTAAGACAGAAATTTAAAGAATATAAAGAAGATATGGCTCAAAAAGTTATTATTAAAGATAAAAAATTAAATGAAAAAATAAAAATGGGTTAATTGGAGGAGAAAAAATGGAAAAATTACAAATGTTATATGAGGGAAAAGCAAAAAAGGTTTTTAAAACAGACAATGAAAAATTATATATTGTTGAATATAAGGACGATGCAACAGCATTTAACGGTGAAAAAAAGGGTACTATAGTTGGTAAAGGCGTTGTTAATAACAAAATGTCAGCTGCACTTTTCCAAATGCTTGAAAAAGAAGGAATACCAACTCATCAAGTTGAACTTATAAATGATAGAGAGTCTCTTGTAAAAGCAGTAAAAATATTACCTTTAGAAGTAATAGTAAGAAATGTTGCAGCAGGTTCTTTAGCAAATAGATTAGGTATAGAAGAAGGCACTGTGATGAAAAAAACAGTTCTTGAGTTTTCTTATAAAAATGATGAACTTGGTGACCCAATGATTAACGATTATCACATTGCAGCAATGGAATATGCTACAGAGGAACAACTTAATGTAGTTAAGAAATATGCTTTAAAAGTAAATGAAATATTACAAAAGTTTTTCCTTGAAATAAATATTAAATTAATAGATTTTAAACTTGAGTTTGGTTTATATGATGGACAAGTGATTTTAGCAGATGAAATATCACCTGACACATGCCGTTTATGGGATGCTGAAACAAATAAGAAACTTGATAAAGATCGTTTTAGAAGAGATATGGGCGGTGTAGAAGAAGTATATCAAGAAGTTCTTCAAAGAATTAGCCAAAAATAAGGAGAAAAAATGTACGAAAATATGAGCATTGATATATTAGATGATGATAAACTCCACGAAGAATGTGGTGTCGTAGGAGTTTTCTCAGAAAATAAAAATATAACTTCACAATTAATATATTATGGATTGTTTGCGCTTCAGCACAGAGGTCAGGAAAGTGCAGGTATGGCAATTCATACTGGCGAAAGAATAGAATACCATAAAGACATGGGTCTTGTATCAGATGTTTTAACTAAGGATGTTATTCAAAAGTTTAATGGAGATATTGCAATAGGTCATGTTAGATATGCTACAACTGGAGAAAGTGCAAAAGAAAATGCTCAGCCTTTAGTTGTAAGATATAAAAAAGGAACATTGGCTCTTGCTCACAACGGAAATTTAGTAAATGCAGATTCTATGAGAGATATTTTAGAAGACTCAGGTGTTATATTTCAAACTACAACTGATACTGAAGTTGTTGCTAATATGATTGCAAGGCATTCAACTGGTGATCTTTTAAAATCTATTAAAAATGTAGTTGAAATAATAAAAGGTGCATATGCATTTGTTATTATGACAGAAAAAGAATTAATTGGAGTAAGAGATAATTTTGGTCTTAGACCTCTTTGTCTTGGAAAAAGAGAAGACGGCTATGTTTTAGCATCTGAAAGTTGTGCAATAAGCGCAATGGGTGCTGAATTTGTAAGAGATATTGAACCAGGTGAAATAGTTATTATAAATGGAAATGGTATTGAAAGTATTAAAAGTTCAAAATATGCTCAGAAAAAATCATGTATATTTGAATATGTATATTTCGCAAGACCTGATTCAGACATCGACGGCATTAATGTATATAAGGCAAGATATGAATCAGGAAAATTGTTAGCAAAAGAATCTCCTGTTAAGGCAGATTTAGTTTTTTCAGTTCCAGACTCAGGAACACCTGCAGCAATTGGTTATGCAGAAGAACTTGGTATTCCTTTTGGACTTGGACTTATTAAAAATAGATATGCAAAAAGAACTTTTATAGAACCTACACAAGATTTAAGAGAACAGGGTGTTAAAACAAAATTAAGTGTTTTAAAAGAACTTGTAAAAGATAAAATAGTTGTTATGGTAGATGACAGTATAGTAAGAGGAACTACTACAAAACAAATAGTTTCTATGGTTAAAGAA
>DIVM01000125.1 GCA_002435835.1 Firmicutes bacterium UBA6132 | reverse complement strand
GGACATTTCTATCTTGCCTTGACACCAATTGTTTTTCAACGTTTGTAAATTATGGCATTAATTTATTCGAAATCAACTAAAACCAAAGACTAAGTTTGGTATGACATCAAGTAGCCGCTGAGATCGTAAACAATGGACGAATTTGATTGTTGTTTCAGATTATTTGAGTTTATTTCACCTACAATTATTTGAAGTAGATGTTGGAAAAATCTAGTAAATGGTTCCTCATGATAAAAATTGGTTGATCTCGATTCAGGATTGTATTTTGCATATAAACCATTTTTTCCTAAAAAACAGATTCCATCGGGGACAACAGAATTAGTTTCTTGTTTAATTAGGTCATATTGTGCGTGAATATATTGGTGATCGACAGGAGATTGGAAAGAAAACAGAAATGTTTTTGGTTTTATTCTTAACGACAATTCCATGTAATCTAAGGAGTTATTGGCAAGGATTCTGTGCTTTCCGGTTTTCAAGTTTTTTACGGATGCGCTGTTGGAGAAGGATTGGGTAAGCTGGGCAAAGCATTACAAGTGCGTGAATGCTATGCCCTTACGAGTGGTGGATGGTGGGAGAATTTCTATTGTTGCGATCACGCTTTCCATAGGGTATATTTTGGATCCTGATGTGGTTGGAAAGATGGGGAAGTCGTTGAGGTATAGGATCAGGTTTTGGCGGCTGGATTGGGCTCCGAAATGATCGATGATGATTCCGGAGCCGATCTGGATTGTAGAGGGGGGGAATCTTTTCAGGAAGAGATTGATGAAATGATTTCTGAGGGTTTGGATGGAATCTGGGTTGTTGGGTTGTTGGTTGATGAAAGAGCTTAAAAGTAGTGCTTCGGTTTCGTTGCAGAAGTCTGAGAGTAATGACATGGGGATCTCCAGTAAATGATATTATGGAGATTATAGCTTAATTAGAAAATATATTCTAGTGTGAATTATTCAGGTGGTGATTTGTTGGTGCTAATGTAGGTAGAGTACAGGATGGATCAAGTTATTTAATCATGAATAAATATGTCAGGGAAAAAGCATTCCAAGAGCGGAAATGCTTTTTCCCTTATGGAGGGGGATGTGGTGGGTTGGTAACCCACCCGACTTACTACGGATTGGGCTACTAAGAGGCAAATCATGGTTTGGGGGTGCGGTTTTACCAAGCCATAGTTTTCCGAGTTATTTAATTGAAGGTGAGATGGTGTTTAACTATAGGGATGTTGGGTTGTCAACCCACATTCCAGTATTATATGCATTTGACTTTCTAATCAATGTATTTTCAAATCACTAAAAATTTACTTCAAAAATTTTAATTTATGAAAACTAGTACATGCTATACTTTATACAAATTAATATTTTAGGGCGGTATTCTAAACAAATTAATTTCTTGAAAATATACCGAAAAAAAAGAACATAAACTTTAGTTTTCTTAAGGAGATATTTCATTATGAGTCATGTCAAAACATTTCATCTAATGCATGGTATTGTTCTTACAAGAATTCTTAGGAATGATTCACCAACATTGAGATTGGTTGAAACAGATAAATCGAATGCTTGGGCTATGTACATTCTAAATGATGAGGTAATTGTTTATGTTAAATATTCGATTTTGCCTAGATTTACAAAAAAAGAAGAAAAAACTGTTTGGAATTTCCCTTTTCAATCTTCAGAACTGAAGAAAATATCCGAAAAAAAGCAAACACTACCAGTTTACTTTGCTTTGGTATGTGGTTTTCCAGCAGTAAATGAAGCAAAAAAAATGGAAGTGTGTTTATTAGAACCATTAGAAATTGAAAAATGTATAGACATTAATCTTGAAAAATCTCAAACTATTACAGTTGAATTAATCCCACGAGCAAGTTTGCGAGCTTATGGTTCCAAAAATCCCCTAAACAAACTTATTATAAGTCGGAACAAACTAGATGAATGGAATATACCCGGTAGTTAATAAAGAATATTTAATATGGGGGATAAGATTTAAAAATGTCAGTAATTTTTTTGGTTAAAATTTTAAGGGCTATTAAAGGTTAGTTATGCATGTCACAAGTTTTAGGTCATAAATTTTACAGGGAGGCAGGTTGCCCATGTCAATGGTGGTAAAACCATAGATAATCATAGCTCCATCATGAACAATGAAAATATATGCGATAATGAAATGTGCTAAGTAAATAGGGAAATCGATGGCAATTCGGAGAAAAATGGGCTTCGATGCAAATATAAACTTAGGAAGGGTGTTATAAAATTGCTCAATAATATAATTCAAAAAATAAATGCAGAATATATAACAGAAGCAAAAAATTCACCATATCTATTAGAAGATATGGCCGCAATGGAAAAATATATGGCTGAGAGCTATAGTGGTCGTATTTTTGTTGAATTGCTGCAAAATGCAGATGATAGCGGATCTTCAAAGATTCTTGTCGAAGAATTTCAAGGAAATATAATTTTTGCTAATAACGGTAGACCATTTGATGCGAACGATATAATTTCAATTAGCCGCTCTGGTGCAAGCAAAAAAGAACGAGGTTATATGATTGGATATCGTGGGGTTGGGTTTAAAAGTACTGCATACTTAACAAGTGAAATAATAATATATTCTGACAACACTTACTTTACTTTTTCGAAATCAAAGTGCGCACAAGCGCTCAATAAACCTTCAGATAAACTTCCAACAGTTAGGATCCCTTTTCTTGTTGACGATTTAGAATTGCATTTAAAAAATTACATTAATAATTTGGCAGCTCAAAATTACACAACAATTTTTGTTTTTACAAATGCAAAATTAGAACAGTTTAAAGAAGAAATAAGAGGCTTAGACAACGGATATTTTATATTTTTACATAATGTAAAAAATTGTTTAGTTAGAATGAGTGAAATCAATTTCAGTTTTGAAAGAACTCATAAAACTTTTAGCGGCTATAGCACAATAATATTTAAAGGACATAAAAAAGAGGAATGGTTAATAATTCGTAAAAACATAGTTGCTCTTGCAATGAAATTTCTCGGTAATAAAATTGTTCCTTGCGATTCAGCGGAGGCAATATATCATTGTTTTTTACCCACGCTAGATAAATCACCCTTTTTACTGAAATTAAACGCAGACTTTTCAACTGACCCATCAAGAAAACATATTACTCAAGACGAATTAACAGATGAAGCAATCGACAATCTTGCATTACTACTTTTTGATACTTTGAAAGTAGCTTTGAGGGGTAAAAATGCTATGTTTACGGAATTTCTGGATATTATCTCCAGGATGAATTCATTTAGTATAATGAACCAGAAATTAATTAACAAGTTGAACACCTTAATAAAAAAATCCCTTCGTTTTGAGTTGGCAAATGACACAATGCAGCTTATTGGCAAGTGCAAATTAATCCCTAACTCTTTTGAAGATAGCGAAAAACATATTTTAAGAAAATCTGAATATATCGGAATGCAATCGTTAAAAATTGATTATTATAATAGCTTTCCAATGATTGATAAATTTATCGAAAAACATTCAAAAGAGTTTTTTTCGACAGAGGATATCTCTCGAACCCTCACAGAAAAGAGTTTTGTAGAAAAGTTAAATCCACGAACATACGCAAAAATACTCTCTTTTATCGCAAGTGCCTCAAAAGCTGCCAGTATTACGAATAAGAATTCTTTATCTATGCAAGGAATATTAATACCTAGTGAATCAGGCATTGTTGGTTTAGAGCAAATCAGCGCTAAATCTAAGCCTGCTGAAGCTGTCAAACGTGCAATTTCAGAAATTATGAATCCATATGATATAAGTATTTTAAGTTCTAAATTGGGAATTACAAGCGATATTATATCAGCCCAGTCCAACACGAAAATAGAAAAAAATTATGGAAATTCAGCGATTAACGAAGTTTCGATACCAACTAATAAACCCGTTATCTCAAAATGGAGATCTGCTGAACAACAATGCATTGAATTAGAAAAGTTTTTTGGTAATGATGTAGTTGATGTTAGTCGTCAAAACGTTGGATATGATTTGGAAAGCACTACACCCAATGGAGAAAAGCGCTATATTGAGGTTAAGTCTCTAAATAATCAGTCGGCATCATTTACAATAACAAATAACGAGTATACTGCTGGCCATCAATATGGCGAAGACTATATTATCTGTTTACTAATACAAAGTGATAGCGAATCGAAAGTGGTTTATATAAGAAATCCTTTAAAAAAATTACATTTTGAAAAAAGAGTGAGGCAGTGGGAATGGTACTGCGATCAATATCATGGCGAGGAATTTAAAATAGAGTTAAAATAAAAATAATTTGAAGGGGTGTTAATAATGGTAATGAGTTCTGAAAACAAGCAACAAATCCTTTATGACAGCTTTGATATGTTTAAAGATGATTGGGATAACAATGTAGAAACACTGACGTCGACGATTGCAAAAATCGCTACGATTGACTTAAGTGCGGCAATTCAAATGTGGTTGTATCTTCTTAATAAACATTCACGTAAAATCAAAACTGATGCTGAAATCTCAAGTGGCATTTTAAATGAACTGCCTGAAGAATCGTACGGTGAAATTGTTAATAATAATTTCTTAATTGAAACACTATTTAAACATTCGAATGAGCCCTGGGAATCCGTTACTCTAATATCTCATTTTCTCATGGAAAGCGATTATTATACTGTAAACAAATTGCTTGAATTAGTTTCTTTGAACATGTCTGTCTCAAAATATAATTATACAGATTATAAGTCGAGTAATTTATCTACATGTCTATATAAAATTTTATATGGATTATATATATTGAATGACAATGATATCGAATTCTTTTCAGCTTGGATAGAACGTGTAGAAGACAAAAATGAAAAAATGAAATTAAAGGTATTAATGATATCAAAAGAGGCAAACGGAGCCCAGCGTGTTTCCTATAGTAACAATAGGTTTAAGAACGATTATTTAATAGAAAATGCTTCACTAGAAGATTTGGATCTACTTTCATATGGACGTGATAGGTTTGAAATTAAAAAGCTTATAGAAATGATTTGTAATAATTCAATCAACTATTTAGATATTTCTAGATTGGATATCAGATGGATTATTGATGTGTTTGCTGAACTTAACGGTTATTCTAAAACTACTTTCAATATTATCGGCGCATATTTTCTGATTTATAGTTATTCAAGGGAAACATATAAAACAATTGAAAAAGCATATAAAGATAAAATGTCAATTAAGGCTATAGCTCAAAATTCTAACAATGGGGACACAGAATCTTTAATCAAACAAAGACTAGACTTAGTAATTTCCGAAATAAGCAATTTCAAGCCAGCATGGGATTTTAATACTACCTTGGATTTATGTAGTACCATTCTGTCTCTCAGCAAGGCCTTTCAAGATTACATCACTAAAATGGAAAATAGCAGAGCAGTCGAACTTGATCAATTTTGCGCTATTACAGTTTCCTCGCTGGGTATTAACACAAGAATAAATAAAATATTGCTCCAAAATAATATCTTAATGGTTTCACAGCTTATTAAGTTACTAGATTCAGATGTCCATCTTGACGGTTTAGGCCATAAGTCCATAAAAATTTTACATGATAAAGTTGAGAGCTTAGGAATAAAAATATGCTCCGTTAATGATGATCTCAATTTTATTTTTAATAAATTAGATATAAAATGTGACGCAAAAACATTGAAAGGAACCGCTGAAGTTACTAAAAAGTTCAAAATTCATTATGATTCGTTTAGCTGGAACTTGGGGAGGCAAGAACTCCAACGTTACATAGATATACAATCTCAAATTGCATACGAGTTAATTGATAAATTTTATGAGAAGAGTTATAACACACTAGAATATTTAGCTTTATTAAGGAAAGATGATGAATCTATTTATTTGCCTGGACCGTATTTCTTTAGCACCATCAATAAGAATAATCCACCCTTTCCGTATTAAATTGGGAGTGTAACACAATCAGATTAAGGCGAAGCATTAGGAGATTAAAACATGATTATCCATATTTAGGTTTTGGTTAATCAATATATGGATTGCCAAGTTTGACACCAAATGCTATCTCCCTTAGGAGGGGTGATATAGTGGTTTGGCAACTCACCTCCACTTTTCACTGTAGTAGGATCAAATTGAAAAACAAATATCAGGCCAGTTAGGATTATTAGTTATTAAAAATGAGAGGTAATTGATCTGGATTAATTTCATTATTATTATTGGAAATACCAACTTCACTAAAAACAATTTCATCTCCGAGAAAATCCACTTTAGAAACAACGAAAGTTTTATAATGGCTACTATGGATAAAACCTTTACCTCTAAATTTTTTTTCTAACAAATTTTTCATTAAAACTGCTATTACATCTTTTTTTGAACAAAGTTCACCAATTTGAGGAATTTTAGTAGGGAGCTTTGAATTAGTAAAACATACACGATTTATGGACCCTAACAATAAATCAGCAACTTGTAACAAATTTGCGTTAATGAAATCCGTAGAATCAACTTCATAATTCCTATGATCTGAAGGAAGATGATTAATTGATAAATTGGGATCGAAATGAACATAATTTCTTAATTCGGATCGTCCAGAAAATTCATCGATTTTAATTTGGAATAATATGCGATTCTCATTCAATGGTCTAAACGTCGAAAAGCCGTCAGTAATAAATTCTTCAATCTCAATTTGTTTTTCAGAATCATATAGGAAATGAGCTGATCCTTTAATTAATATCCTTAGTAGTGTTTCATCATATCTGAAGGTTTTTTCTTTTTTTGTTTCACCTGAATAAAATTTCAAATCTTTCCCCTTCGGATAGAAAATTACTGCAAATTTGCAATTTAGTGGACTATTAAAATAAAACGAAGATTTGATTTTCAAAGCGTCAATAATAATTCCTAAAATCTCACGTTTTGCTTCATCGAACTTTGTCCATTTTTTTCCACCAATGTCTGAAAAATGCATTTTGTTATAGAAATTATATTTTTTCCTTACTTTGCAAATTTCTTGGTACAACACAATTCTTGGGAAATAATCAGTATGATAATCACCTAATAATGGAGTAGAGTTATCAATAGAGATGGAAATTGGAACAAACAATAATATGTGTCCTCTCAAATTTACATCTGGGATATCCTTTACTTCATCATGGTAAATTATTACTTTGTGGAAAGCTTTATTCATAAAATTTCATTTTAGTATTAGAAAATTGGTGATACTTAAGAAGTTATTTTTGTAAAGATTGTAAAAATAGTAATTTTTAAAATTTTTTCATTTTTGATTCTTATTAATAATTTTGTAAAATTCTTGATTGTAATCGGTTAATTTATTGGGATTTGATGTAATAGGTGAGACCTATAAGATTGTAGACTTGGCCTTGGAGGAGGGTGTGAAATTTGGGTATTTTTCGAAAAT
>DIVM01000327.1 GCA_002435835.1 Firmicutes bacterium UBA6132 | reverse complement strand
ATTTTTATCGGGCCCTATTGAGAGATCTAACCACTTTCTTCCTCAGCTGTATATTCCAAAATTGTTTGAACCGGAAAATATTACCGCAGGTTTAAAAACGGCGTTGTGGGGTTTTTTTAAGAAAGTAATTATTGCAAATCATCTGGCTACAACAGTTAACTATCTGCATTCCAATACAAGCACACTCGGAGGCTTTTTTGTTATTATGGCGATATTTATTCAGCCCCTGTATTTATATTTTGATTTTTCAGGATATACCGATATTGTGATTGGATTTGCCAAAACATTCGGGATTAATCTATTACCTAATTTTAATCGTCCTTTTCTATCAGAGAATATGACAACTTTTTGGAAAAGGTTTCACATTTCACTTTCATCCTGGTTTAATGATTATGTTTTTAAACAGGTAAGCTTCAGGTTTCGTGCAATAAAATCACATGCTGCAAATATTGCACTTTTTATAACCTGGATACTTTTTGGGATATGGCACGGAGCGGGATGGAATTTTATGGTTTTAGGGTTGTTACAGGCTCTGGCTGTCTACTATGAATTTGTCTCAAAAAAGAAAAGAATTATTTTTTTCCAAAAATTGCCTCATTTTATAGGGATTTGGGCAGGAAGGATTTTTACCTACTGCTTTTATGCGATGTCTTTAACATTTCTTTTTTCGCCAGATCTTTCAGCAGCGGTAAAAGTATTTTCCAGGTTAAAATATTTCGATAAGGTTACAGAAGGGAAAATACCCCTGGAACCTTTATTATTTGGATTATTCTTTGCTTTATTTATAATGTTTTATGAAATTTTACAAAATGATTTTGAAGAAACATTTAAGTCACTTCAAGAATATTGGTCAAATCACAAATTGGTAAAAATTTTTGTTTATTATTCAGTCACAATATTGATATTATCACAGTTAAGTGGAGGTTCAGCATTTATTTATACAATATTTTAAATTAAAGTCAAATTTCTACAATGTTCCATTTAATCAAAAAGATATTAATTTTCCTTCTTCCGTTTATAATCATAGCATTACTTTATATTATTCTTGATCCGTTTATGGTCCTGTATAAATATGACAACTACAATAAAGAACCATTTATACAAAAAAACCGTGACTTTATCTCTACAGAAATGTATATTAAGAATTCAAAGAAATATTTGTATGATTCATTTATTTTTGGCTCTTCAAATGCGTTGTTTATCCCTCCCAGTATTTGGAGAAACTACATTCACGCTGAAAATAATATTTTTTCTTTTGATGCCTCAGCAGAAAACCTTGCTGGAGTTTGGTCAAAAACTCAGTATCTAAATAATAATCATCAAATGATTAGGTTTGCGCTGGTTGTGATAGAGCACAAGTTTTTAGAAGATTTTGTCAATGATATTCCAATTTTTATGAAGCACTATAAAATTTATCCTTCATCAAGGTTATATTTTCACTATGAATTATTTTTGAATTATCTGGACTTAAGATTCTTGAAAACTTATGTTCCATTAAAAATTAGGAACCTGACCTATGCAACCACAGGTAAAATTTTGGACAAAAAAGTCTCTTATTTTGATACTTTAACTAATGAATTTTATTATGAAGGACTTACAGATGAGTTAAGAAGAGACTCTATGCAGTATTATATTGAACGAAGTGATAAGTTCCCTTTAAGAACAGGTAACTATGCTGAAAGTAAGTCACTTATTAATCAAGAAAAGATCCAAATGCTTAATGATATCAAAGGAGTTTTTATGGAAAATAATACTGATTATCGTATTATAATTAGTCCAATTTATGATCAGATTGCGTTTAACAGAAAAGATTTAGAGATAATTAAAAATATTTTTGGTAAGGAAAATGTTTTTGATTTTTCAGGCATAAATGAATTTACTAATAAGAAATCAAATTTCTATGATGATTTGCATTTTAAGCCATATGTTGGTAAAAAAATGTTAGACATTGTGTATTCAAAATAAAAAAGTAGATAAATGTAAACTATAATGGCAAATGTTTGTATTGATAGGTTAGTAATAAATTTAAAAGCTGCCTCAAATTTTCTTTGAGACAGCTTTTATAGGATTTTTTAGATAATAGATTATTTTATAAAATTATTAATATGGAATTATAAAAGTAACAGTATTATCAATAAGTCCATTAGGAATATGCTGCCAATCGTTGGTGTGATAATCAGGGCAAGTAGTGGCGGATTCAGGAATTGTCAAACCTGAATAAAGCCATATCTCGTTAATTAAACCATCACTTTTTAATGTTATAGTAACCTGTAAAGAGCCAGTACCTTCCAACATAGTTACTGTTCCGACAGTCTCGGGATAATATTTGTCAACTAAAGGAAAAGTATTGACTTCTGGATATGTATTATAACCCATTGTCTTGCACCATTCATTCTCAGTGCAACCGCTAAATGGATATACTGCTCCATCTCCTCCACTTGCACAAAAAGAGAGAGTATATGGTACCCGGTAATCAAAACCTCGTTTATATGTACATTTGACTGCCAATACAATTTCTTTGCTGTAGCAGAATGTAATATGGCTTATTACCTTATCAATATCATTTACCGAACCACTCTTGGCTCCGTTTACAGGATAAACTGTTGAATTTTTTCCAGCTTTCACTATAACTGCACATACTGGGTAATTTGAAGTCCATGTGAAATTGTGACCGTCGCTAGTTACGATTGTGATAACATTTCCTCCTGGTACACCATCATCTGCATTATATACTACATTATCA
>DIVM01000160.1 GCA_002435835.1 Firmicutes bacterium UBA6132 | reverse complement strand
TAAAGAATTGAATAAATATGAGAAATTTATCTTAAAGTTCTCCATATTTTCCAATATTTATAAAAAATATAAATAGACAATGGTGTAAGCCAATTTAATATTTCTATAACTAATCCATAATTTATGAAAATATTTCTACCAAAGATTGAGAACATAAACATAAAAATACTCAGAATCAATACATTCTTAATAATGCGCTTCGGTCTTTTAGATGCTTTCCACCATGGTGCAAATAATTTCTTATCTATTATCTGCCAGAAGATATAACCCAAAGTTAATATCAATAATTCATAATCACCAACAGATATACCAGAAATAATAACAAAAATCCAAATTGCAATTAAAAGAACAACTATTAGAATAGCTAACCATTTAATACAAATATCTTTCATCTTTCCACCTAAAACTTTTAAATTATAAATATTTTATCTATTTGTTTACGGTCATAATCAAGTATCCATTTATTTAATTCTTTATAGATTGGAATTAGTGTATTCTTATCATAGGCAACAATATCAAGCCCTCTATCATCATAAGGATTAAATATAACATGATTTTCAATATCAAATAAGTACATAGATGAAATAAATTCCTTAGAGCCACCTATATCACCAAGAATAATTTCACGAAATAATTTATTCATTGGAATTTTCGATTTCTTCAAATCCCAAAATAATTGAGTTTGTTTTATAGTGTTATCATCAATATCTATGACATGTGAATACTCTTCCTGTGGTAAAATTGGTATGACTTTTCTTGAAAAGAGGATTTCAAAATTATTCTTATCTTTTTCACTTTCTGGATAGATTTCACACATTAACAATGCTGGATTTTTTACTCCACTATTGTAAATGGTCATAGCACGGCTCAAAGCATTTTCAACATATGCTTTTCGTGGTGTCATATCTTTGTCATATACATCTTCAACACCTATTTCAAAGCGGATACCATATTGGCAGTTATAAAATAAAGGCTGTATGATAGAGTTTAGTCCCAGAAGTTGCAATTCTTTTTGCATTTGTTCTTTGAGCATTCATTTGCCTCTCAATATTTTTATATTAGTATAATTAATCTTTTCTTTGCACCTTATGAAAGGTAAGTATTAATGGATTTTAAGAACATATCAACTAAGCCCTCTGGATTACCCTTTTTGGTTGCTTCTAATTCGTACCATAGATACTCTAAATCATGAATAATAATGGGTATCTCTTTTTTAAAAGTATTTAATATAAATCCTTCATTATGCAACATTTTTGATAAATCAGAAATAACTTGTATGAGTTCATACTTACCATTCGGACCCTTACCAATATAATAGTTGTCATCATCGTACATTAAATCTTCATCTTCTTGACCAATATCTTTTATATTATTTTCTTCATACCATTGCAACAAAATATTTGTTGATTCTTCATTACCAATTATTTCTTTTTCATCTTGACGCCAAAAAGCATAGTTCCATCTTTCTTCGCTTAACTGTGGACTATGGTTACAATCCTCTTCGGTATTATAGTTGATAGCAAAAATAGGAATGTTATCAAAAGCTTCATTTGTGTGAACAAAAAACGATATTGCATATATTCCTTCTTCATCCCAGCTTTCAATTATAGGTCTTACTTTTAAATACAAATATTCTAAGAAATTTATCATAAGTTCCTCCGTTTATTTTATTACCACCATAATAATGAAAACATTATACCTTAATTTTTATTATTAAATCTAATAATGATTGTAGGAAGATATGTAATTCTTTAACAAGAAAAAAATCCACATACAATTTTAAAACAACGGGTTCAGTTTGATGCAAATTTGATTTTTACAGTCATTTCTGCAACGATTTTTGTAATAATATTTGCAACAAAATGCATGTAATTGAAATGAAAATTACATGCATTTTTGAGAAACTTTGGTTCGCATAAATTTACAAGTGTGTACTATTATTTATTATAACACAAACCATTTCCACGTGTTTTTGCGGATTAATAATAATAATTGCGGCGAAATTACAATAGTTTTTACCCTAAATGTTATTTTACATTTTGATTTATCCAAATAATTTTTTTCCAAAATTTTTCGCTCCATCTATAACAGAACGTCCTGCTGATTTTATACCTNNCGATTTAACAATATTATGTATTTTCTTACTACCACTATAAATGGACTCTCCAACTTTAGACCCTGCAAGATATCCTGCCATTCCGCCTATAAATCCTGAAACAACGCTTAATGGTATTCCAACAACAGGTATCCATGCAGTAAGACCAGCACCTAATGCAGCTCCTTTAGCCACGCAACATAATCCTCCAACCATAGAAGTTGTAATCCTACCCATATGATCTAATCCCTGAGTAACAGATAATTCACCACAAGCTATTTTACTTAATATTTTTATATTTTCAATTCCTACACATGCTATATTTGCTATTACTCCAGCAGGTGTCATCTTTGGTATTATTGAGATTATTCCTCTTCGTATAGCCACTTGCAATGAACCAGCTGTAATAACTTTTACACTTGTGTCAGCACCTGATTTTAATGCTATCTCTATAATTTCATCTGAGTTAACAGTTTCACCTTGCGTTATTTTTGCAGCAATATTAATCCCTGTTGTTACAGCAGCACTTTGTAAAGCCATAACACCAGCATTTTTTCCAATTGATATTGCTAAGTCTTTTGTTTGATAATGATTGTAATCCATACTCGGCATAATACCGTCTTCTTGGGCTAAATTTTGAAGTTCTTTCATTTTTTCTTTAGTAAACTTCTCTCCTGTAACACCCCAAGCATCTATACTGTCTACTATTGTTTTATTAGAACCTTTATTTTTAAAATATTCTTTAATTTCATCTAACTGCTCTGTTGGAACCACTATTTGTTGATTATTATAATTTCCTCTTTCTATAAGCTCAATTGTGGTCTTTGCATCTTTACCGAATTTCATTTGGTAATTCTGATATTGATCCGTTTCTAAATTTATAGCTCTGACATCAACAGAATTTGATGTGAATACATCTCTAACTTCAACCTTAATGTTTTTATCCTTTAAAAATGCGCTTAGTTCCGTTGTTTTGGCTATATAGTTTTCAGCTATATTACCATCAAGGTTTCTACTCATCTTAATATGGCCATCGTGATTACGGGACAAAGCATCATTTAATTCAGCATTTTTTTGATATAGTAAATCATCTATGCCTTGCAATGTTTTGCCATATTCATTAATACTCATACCTACTGCAGATTCCTGGATTTTATTAGATAGCCATGATTCTTTTGTTATACCTACCTCAGCAGCTTTATTAACCGAAGATAAATTTTCATCAAATTCATTAATCGCTTCAACTATATTTGAACTGTTTGTCTCCATTTCATCTTCCGTCATTTCAGGTATTTCATCTTTGAAAAGTTTCTTTAACCATTCCTTATCTGAAATATCGTTTCCCTTTGATTTATATGTTCTTACACAATTAGCAAAAATTGTTTTAAATGCCATAGCTTCCTGTTCTGTTAAACATTCTCTTTCCTTTATTTTATTACTACTTAATACATAATCATTTTCACCCATTATACGACCTCCTATTTTGATGCGTTCTTAAATTTACGGTTTTCATATTCCTTGGACATCTTTTCAAGTGGTTCTTTCATTATTTCAGAAAGAGAATGAGTTGCTTTTATTACATTTAAAATATCATCCGTTGTCAAATTATCTTTGTCATTAGCAAAAACTGTTTCTATACTTTCTTTCACAACACCCTCTATATCTGCCCCATTGTATCCTTTTGTTTCAGAAACAAGTTTATTGACATCAATTTTGCTTAAATCATTATTTCTACGTCTTCTTATATGTATCTCAAAAATTTTTCTTCGTTCATTGTCATTTGGCAGACCCACATAAAATATTTCATCAAAACGCCCTTTTCTTAAAAGTTCTGGCGGAAGTTTCGTTATATCATTTGCTGTTGCCACAACGAAAGCTGGACTTTCTTTTTCCTGCATCCAAGTTAAGAAGTTACCAAGTAATCTTGTTGTAACTTCAGAACTTCCACCATCTCCACCAATTCCAGCAAATGCTTTTTCAAGTTCATCTATCCATAAAACACAAGGCGAAATAGCTTCGGCCAAAGAAATTGCTTTTCTCATATTTCCTTCAGATTCTCCAACATATTTGCCCATTAACCTTCCCATATCCAATCGAAGAAGAGGAACTTCAAATAAGTTTGCCGCAGCCTTTGCATTTAATGATTTACCACATCCTGGCATTCCCGCTATTAAAACTCCCTTAGGCATATCTACCCCAAATAATTTCGCTTCATTAACATTTTTTAAAACTTTTGCTTTTCTTGTTAGCCATGACTTTAAGTTTTCCAATCCACCAATATCATTCATTGTTTCCTTAAGGGGAATCATTTCAAGAATTCCAGCTTTTTTAACCATTTGCTGTTTTTGATCAAAGATAAGAGATAAATCGTTGCGCGTTATTTCACCATCATCAGCATAACCGAGTGCTAAAATGTTATTAATTTCAAATTCTGATAATCCTTTAAATGCAACCGACATTTCTTTTAAAAGTGCTTCATTTATTTGTGAGAGAGAATTATTTTCTAAAAATTTTAAAATTATATTCTTTATTTCATCAGTACTTAAATAATCAACTTCAAATACAGTTGTATATATCTCAAGTTCTTTTGGTATTTTTAAAACCGAAGAAACCATAATAATATTTGATTCAAGACCTTCATTTATTTTACAAGCTATTCCTTTTATTTGCGCTATAATATTAGCATCATCCATAAATGGATGAATATCTTTCAATACTAATATTTTTCTATCTAATTCATCGCCATTTTTCAATAAGTTTAAAGTACTTTCTATGGAATAACCATCAATGAAGCTCGTCTTATTTTTAAAATCAACAAAACCATTAAATCCATTCCATTCGAGAACCTCTCTTTCAGGAGAAGCTGTCTGGATTATTTTATCTACTTTGTCTTCTTCGTAACTGTTAATATAAATAATCGGAAATTCTGCATCTATATAACGAGATAGTTTTTCTTTTAAATTGTAATTTTTCATTATATACCTCCATTCTAATTTTTATTAGTCTTTGGATAATCTTTAATAAAATTCTGAACAAAATTTGCTGAACAATACTGCTGAATACCATTTAATTTTTTGAAATCAATATCATCAGTATTTATTATTCTTTGTTTTTTAGTTATAGCAAACATATCACGATTTATATCTTTATTTTTTACAATATATTTATTAGCATTTTCTCCTTCAATAATATAATGGAAAATATTTCTTGTGATATCATTATCAAATTTAATTATAGTAGTTATATAATTATTACAATTCATTATTATTATTTTAGGTACATCATCAATCACATTGTCAAAATAAATAAAATAATTATATTCATTACCCGAGTCATATTTTGTAATATTGCTAAAAGCATAAGGTTTCTGCATGATTTCACCTATAGAATATCCTCCGATTCCTAAATGTTTTTTTTCTTCTGCTGCCAATATTAATTCATGTCTAAAGTTCATAAAAACATTTCTAAATTCCTCCTTATTTATTTTGTTTACTTTTTTTCTTATTTCTTCAGGAATTATTTTACCATTATTTGTAACAATAACATTTTTTAGCTCAATATTTTTTTCTTCCAATATTATTATATCTGGCACTTCAAAACTTAATACAGGCATATTTATTCCTACATAAGTTATATTTTCTTTGATAAGAGGAATTGTATAATTCCCTTCAAATAAATATATTTTGCTAACCTCTTTTTCTAAAATATCTGTTAAATCTTCTTGTTCAAATGCTACGAAATCTATATTATTAATTATTTCTTCATCATCTGTAATTTGCCTTAACTTGGAAATTTTTAATTTTTTGCTTTCAATTTCTTTAATATCAAATTCTTCTTCATTTAAATATTTTATACCAAGAATTTCGCACAGCCTACTATTAAAACAAGAATCATCCTTATCTAAGTTTGCGATTTCCACATTTTCAACCTCATACTACCTGTCAATTAACCATGTTTGGAGTTTACCATCGACATAGTATTCAAGAACCTTCTCCATGTCGAAATGTTCACGCAATTCTTCCAAGGTTCTGACTTTAATCCCTCTTCCCATATCCAGCGGAAATTTAATTTTTTTTGCCATTACTGTTATCCTCACATTCATCATACGTTTTCAACATATTAATTATCTCTTTTTTTATATCCTTTCTTAATTCTAATGGTTCTAATATTTCAACATTATTCCTTTGTTTTAGAACCCACATTATAAATCCATCTTTAAAAACAACTGCTTTAACATATATAAAATTTTCATCTCTGTCAATAATAGTGGCATTAGGTAATTGATCCAATATATTTTCCATAACTGAAGCATTGATTTTAATTTTTACATCAATCAATTCACCTGTACTCATAAATTTTACGCACTTTCTCATTTCTCCAATATTATATTTATTGTATATATCACTTGAACATTTTTCATCAAGTATGCTGAATGAATCTATCCTGTCAATTCTATAAAATGCAGGATTATCATAACTTTTATTATCGATGAAAGCTATTAAATAAAAGTATAAATTATCAAAAACCACTGATACTGGTGAAACCACTCTTTCAATCTTTTTTCCAGAAGCATTAAAGTAAGATAGCTTTATTTTTTTCTGTTTCATAATACATTGGTTCAAATCCCATTGAATTTTCATGATTGCCTTATTATGTCTTGGTGGATTATAATTTAAAACTTCATTTCTAACTATTTCAAGAATTTGCTTTTGTTTATTTTGTTCAACTATTGAACAAATACCATTTATTAAACCAAGCATTTCATCTTCACGAAATGCTCTACTGCTTATTAAAATTTTTAATATTGCTGAAATTTCTACACCTGAAAATTCTGTATGATGAAATCCATTTATATAGTAAACACTTTTAAACTTATCAAAAATCAATTCTGTACTCGCATAAATTTCACTTAAAAATAATCTAATATCCTCGATATCTCTATCAACAGAACGTTCGGTTACATTATGTTCTATTGAAAATGATGCTTTATTAATTTTTTCTCCACGTGATAATCGATAGAATAATATTAAAACTCTTGTAATTTTATCCGTACCATCCATTATTAACCTCCTGTTGTCCATTATAGCATATTTCGACGACATATTCTGTCATTGAAAAAAATATTTTAAACAAATATTATCCAGAAAAATAAATTCGGATTTACTACAGAAATACAAAAAAATTCATATATATTGCAACCATTATGCAAAAAAACATGTTAATTAAGTAAAATAAAATTAACATGTTTTTTTATAGTTAAATTTGTTTTAACTAATTTGCTCAAACATTTTCGTTGAATAGATTTCAATATCCGCAGGGTTAATCATTTCAAAACGTGCTTTTACTGCTTTAAAATATTCTCCTATTTCTTTTTTATGAATTGTTCTATTAGAAGCTACATTAACGGGGATATCTCCCCTGGTCTTTAGCCATGGCTCTTCCGAATGTGTAAATCCTTCTAAAGTTTTACCGCTATAGCAACAAAGATTTTTAATTACACTGTCAATAATAGTTTTTTCATAAATTGTTAAAGTAGACTCATCGCATGTTTCGCCACCTTCAATTGGGTCAAATCGATAAGAACTGTACTTATGATAAATTTCTGGATAAACCGGACCATGTGCCCATGCTTCACAATCTTCTATAAAAATATACTCATCTCTGAAGGCGTAGTAAAAGCCCTGAATATAGTACAAAGCTTTTTGTAAGGCAAGTGGTGTTATATCTTCACATTTACATAGCAGATAATCGATTGCAATATCAATTTTTGTAAGTGATATATTCTTTGTCCCCAAAAGCTTTTCAGTCACGCGTTTGCTTTTTTCATATGCTGTTGGTGATTTTAGGTTATTTTTATTGGTTTCCAATAAGGTACAGTAGAAATCTGGATCATCATAAATTCTTTCTAATATGTCTGAATATTGTTTGGATGGCATGTCACCATCACAATACCTACTAAATGTCATCTCCCCCCAGCCTAATAACAAGGACAAAGGTCTTTTACCAATCCCGTATTTTGCTGGTATCTCTAATATATTTTCTAAAGATATAATCGAATTTTTTTTTCTGTATGCATCATAAAGTGCCTTAAGGTTGTAATCCTCAATTTCTGCAACATAAGCTTCTGAACCACACTCATTACAGATAGCTTTCTTTCCTTTGTGTTCATAAATTTCTCCCTTTAGTTCACTTTGCATCATAACTGCTGTTTCAATATAAACGACATCTTTTCTGCATTCCTCACAGAATGTCATATTTTCAATCATTTTAATTCCTCCTTTTAAACAATTGTTACCTGAACACATAATCCATTGGCTTGTTTTTTTTATGAAATGATATTGCAACCACCCTTTTTGTAGAATCATACTCAATAATGTTAAACTTTGTATATATATCAATTAGCTCTTCCACACCATCGAAATTAAATAACATAATTTGTGGACAAAATACATAGAGTATTTCATGCTCAAAACCTATTTTTGTATTTTGCAGTGAATGGCAGAAATCTTTAGGCTCAATTCTAAGCAAAATATCTTTTTGTTTGGCTGATGTTAAGTTGTAACTATAGATAAAATCAATATTTTCTTGACGGTTTTCATTTTTGGATATAGTATAGCGATTGCGTTTAACACAATCGTGAATTATCTCCAAAATAGCTTCAACTTGTTCAATAGTATAATCTTTAATATAATATGGATTCATTGCATCGCTCCTTTAATAATACAATGATACCTTATTATATGCATTTTGTCAAGATTTATGCACTAATTGATGCTATTTATTTGAATATAAATTAATATTTAAGTGATAGTTGTTAATAACTTGGTACCTATTACAACCCAAAACATACATAATAACCTCGAATATTTCAAAGTATTTAACAATAAACTAAACAAGTATTATCGAATAAAAAATATTTTAAAAATTTTCAATACATTTTCATATTATATGATATATAGTAGTAGAGAATATTTTAAATTAAATGAATAGAATTAATAATTATAAATTATTAACAAAAATATTTTTCGTGGAATGACTATGAAACGTCGTGAAACGGAATTTTTTCATTAAAATTTTATAAAACGATCGAAGAATCATTTCAAAATTCAACAATTATTACCGAATTTACAAATGACAGATATTTAATCATCTTGTTGTATAAAACAAATATTTATTCATTAACCATAACTTGGTATCTATTACGACAAAAAACAAGCGGCAGAAAATTATTCTGCCGCTTATTTTTTTTATGATATATTTTTAGGGACAGTCCCCCTTTTTATCAGGGTGAAGTAATAGGGTTTTGGGCACAGTCCCTAACCGTTTATTATTTCTCCCCCATTTAAATGAATTGTCTGCCCTGTCATATAAGTGGATGCATCGGATGCTAAATATACATATGCCTCTGATAGTTCTACAGGTTGACCAGGCCTTTTTAAAGGTGTATCTTTACCAAACACTCCTACCTTTTCTTTATCAAATGTTGATACTATTAAAGGAGTCCAAATAGGACCTGGTGCAACTTGATTAACTCTAATTTTTTTATCAGCTAAATTTAAAGCTAATGATCTTGTAAAAGATGTTACAGCTCCTTTTGTAGAAGAATAATCAACTAAATCTTTGCTTCCCCTATAAGCTGTAACTGAACTTGTGTTTATAATTACACTTCCTTCTTTTAAATAAGGTAAAGCATATCTTGTTAAATAAAACATGGAAAAAATATTAGTTCTAAATGTATCATCAAGCTGTTCATCAGTAATTTGTAGAAAATCAGTTTGAGGATGCTGTTCTGCTGCATTATTTACTAAAATATCTAAAGAACCAAATTTTGAAATAGTTTTATCTATAATATCTTTACAGGTATTAGAATCTTTTATATTTCCTTTTATAAGCATTACATTGCCCTTATAAGACTCAATAATTTGTTTAGTAGCAGTAGCGTCAGAATCTGCAATATTGTAAACTATAACAACATTACAGCCTTCTTTAGCATATGCTACTGAAACAGCTCTTCCTATGCCACTGTCTCCACCTGTAATAATGGCAGTTTTATTTTTTAATCTTCCAAAACCCTTACAGTTTACATCATCATAAATAGGCTCAGGATCCATTTTGCTTTCTTGTCCTGGTATGGGCTGTGTTTGACCTTTGATGTCTTGAGGTGTGTACATTTCTTTATCTTTCATTTTATTATTTTATCTCCTATATTTTAAATTATAATTAAAATACATATTAAACAAGTAAATTTTCAGATACTTGTAATGCATTACTATATTTACCGCATCTATCTCCAAAACATCCTATAGCTGCTTCGTTTTCAATTATTCTAACAACTTCGCATTTATTTGAACAACCTTCACATTCAAAGCTTTTAGATTCAAATATGCTATTTGCTAAGTCAAAACCTTTAAATTTAGTTCTGCCTGATTTTTTTACCGCACTTTTTGCAATTAAAGCAGCACCTATAGCACCCATCATGTTGTAATGTTCGGGTACAACTATTTCAAAACCAAGAGCATTTTCAAATGCAGCTTTCATTCCTTTATTTGCTGCTACACCACCTTGGAAAAATACCTTTTGTACTATTTCTTTTCCTTTTCCTACATTAGTTAAATAATTTCTAACTAATGCGTCACATAAACCTTTTATAATTTCAGATTCATTATAACCTAATTGTTGTTTATGTATCATGTCAGATTCAGCAAATACAGCACATCTTCCAGCAATTCTAATTGAATTGGTAGCTTTTAATGCGTAATCTCCAAATTCTTCTATTGGAATACACAATCTTTCTGCCTGCCTGTCAAGAAATGAACCTGTTCCTGCAGCACAAACTGTATTCATGGCAAAATCTGAAACTACACCATTTTTCAAAGTAATTATTTTTGAGTCCTGACCACCTAACTCTATTATTGTTCTAACTTCTTTATCAAATTGTAGAGCAGCAATAGCATGGGCTGTTATTTCATTTTTAACAGCATCAGCTCCAATTAAAGTTGAAGCTATATTTCTTCCGCTGCCAGTTGTCCCAGCAGCTTTAATTTCAATACCATCATATTTGTTTTTTAAAATTTTAAGTCCTTCTTGAACTGCATTTATAGGTCTACCTTTAGTTTTTAAATAAAGTTTTTCGATTACTTTCATGTTATCGTCTATAATTATTAAATCAGTACTAACAGAACCTACATCAATGCCTAGATAATTCATTTTCTCTTCTCCTTTCAATTAAATCTACAAATGCTTCTATTCTTGTAACAAAACCTGCTTCAGAAGTCATTTCATCAACAACTAAAGACATTATAGGAAAGTCATGGTCTTTAGAAATAGTTGGTAAAATAGATTTAGATACTATTTCTGGCATACACCCCATTGGGAAAATTTGAATTGCCCCATCAAAACCATCTTCAAGGGCCATGACAGCCTCTCCTATGCATTCCCTCGCATGACCTCCTATGTATAAAGGAAGATATCTTTTTGAAGCTTTTCTTATATCAAGGGAATTTATTTTTAAAGGTACTAAAGCTGTGTTTTTAACCCACCAACTTGGTGATAAACTTCTTTTTGTAGAAACTTCGTAATCCATTAGCTTTTCTTCTATATATAGATTAGTAAATGGTTCTATAACAGTATAAATTTCCCCTATAATAGCAATTTTAAGAGGATCTTTATTTATATCTATAGCAATATGATTTAATTTAGTTTTGTAATTTTTTAATAATTGAATCATTTCTTTAGGATTATTACATTTAATTGCTTCAGCCTTACAATTATTTAAAATAGTTTTACATGTTCCTTTATTTCTTTCATACCCTGTGTATTTATGAGCTAATTCTTCTATTTCATCTATTAAATTCATAATTTTTATGGCGTCATATAAAACTTGTATTTTTTCAAATTTATTTTTAGAAGAATTTTTAGTCAATATATTAATTCTTCTAAAAAGTTCTTTTATTCCTATGTCAGATGGTGCATCAATTGCAATAAAATCTGCATGAAAGCCTGCTTTATTTAATAATTTCATTTGCAATTCTGCATACTCTCCAAACCTGCAAGGACCGCAGCTTCCAACTATAATTATCGTATCAGCACCTTGATTTAAAGCTTGAATATAATTTCCCATCATCAGCTTAAAAGGAAGACACATTTCTTCAGGTGAATGAAGAGAGCCTATTTCTAACGCTGATTTGCTATTATAAGGAGGAATTACATATTCTACCTCTAATCCATCAAAAAGAGCTTTTGCTGCTAAATAAATATTACCCATGTGAGGGAATGTCACTTTCATTTTCCTGTCTCCTTTCCAGCATATCAATAAATGCTTCTATTCTTGTGTCGAGTCCAGCTTCGCCTGTTTGCTCATCTATTTTCAATATTAAAAAAGGAAAATCTCCTATTTCATCTTTTATTAATTCAGTAACTACAGAATCAATACCGCATGCAAAAGAAGATAAATATATGATACCGTCAACTTTTTTTTCTAATGCTTCATAAGTGGTGAAACCATAATTTTCTCTTAAAAATGTCCAAAAAGGTTTTTTATAAAGTTTTTTTACATTTATATTTTTTAAATCATCGCTTAAAAATTCTTCTGTTATAACTCCTACTCCGGACTTATTAAGCTTTTCAACTATGTTCATATTTGTAAAATTTTCATAAATATTATATGGGTGACCTGAAAGAGCAATATTAATTTCAAAATTTTCATTTTTAATTCCAGTTTTATGAGAGCTTTGTTTTATTAAAGCTTTATTAAAAGAATTAAATATTAAATTAATATCATCAGTAATATATTTGCCAGCATCTATTGCCCATTTATATAATTTGGTATTATTATTTGCATAAATTGGATTAGTTATAGCTTTTGGCATATTTGGAATACTGTTTAAAACCATTTCAGGAAGTCCACAAAATTTAGGACATATGTATTCTTTTTCCTTTAATTGCATTATTCGAGGAATTAATATTATGTCTACTTCATCCTTAATCTTTGCAACATGACCATGAAATATTTTAATGGGAAGGCATGCTTCATCAACACAATATTTAACTCCTAAATCTAATATTTCTTTGTTTGTATCTGGAGAAACCACTATTTCTGCACCAAGTTCTTTAAAATAAGTTTCTAAAAAAACATGGTATTTATAATATAAAAGACCCTTTGGTATTCCAATTTTCATTTATACCTCCTATTTGTTAATTATGTACAAATGTTATTTATATATTTGCACAAAAAAATATCACAAATTTATTATTGCTATAATTTGTGATTTTATCCATCTAATTTAAATTTTGTTAAATTTAATAAAAAAACAGCTTCATAAAATAAAAATATAGAAGCTGTTCTTATTATTAAATATTATATAATATTTTTGAAAGGAATTCTTTAAGTCTATCATTAGTGGGATTTGTGAAAAATTCTTGAGGCGTATTTTCTTCAAGTATTTGACCGTCATCCATAAATATTACTCTTGTTCCTACTCCTTTAGCAAAACCCATTTCATGTGTTACAA
>DIVM01000149.1 GCA_002435835.1 Firmicutes bacterium UBA6132 | reverse complement strand
CTTCTTCTTTTGTAATGAGACCTTCTTCAACCATTTCAACAGCAGCTCTTAAAGCAGCTTCCGTAGTTCTTTTACCTGAACGAGTTTGAAGTAAATATAATTTACCTTGTTCAATTGTAAATTCAATATCTTGCATATCTCTATAATGATGTTCAAGAGAATTTGCAGCATTCATAAACTGTTCATATATTTCTGGCATTACTTCATTTAATTTATCTATAGTTAATGGAGTTCTTATACCTGCAACTACATCTTCGCCTTGAGCATTCATTAAGAATTCTCCAAATACTTTCTTTTCTCCTGTAGAAGGGTTACGAGTAAATGCAACACCTGTACCTGAAGTATCTCCCATGTTTCCAAATACCATTGATTGAACATTTACTGCAGTTCCTATATCATGGGAAATTTCATACAAGTTTCTGTATGTAATAGCTCTTGGATTGTTCCATGATCTAAATACTGCTTCAATAGCCATCAACAATTGTTTTTCTGGTGCTTGTGGGAAATCTGTATGAGTTTCTCTTTTATATATTTTTTTAAATTCAGTTACTATTTCTTTTAAATCTTCTGCTGTTAGTTCAGTATCGAATTTATAGTTATTTTTTTCTTTAATATCTTCTAATACATTATCAAAATTATATTTGTGTATTGATAAAACAACATCACCAAACATTTGAATGAATCTTCTGTAACTGTCATAAGCAAATCTTGCGTTTCCTGTTTTTTTAGCCATTCCTTCAACAGATATATCGTTTAAACCTAAATTAAGTATTGTATCCATCATGCCAGGCATTGAAAATGCTGCACCTGAACGAACTGAAACTAAAAGTGGATTTTCTTCATCTCCAAACTTTTTATTCGTTCTTTCTTCTAATACATTAATTTTTTCTTTAATTTGACTAATTATTTCATCTGTTAACTTTTGGTCTTGTTTGTAAAATTCTGTACATGCTTCTGTTGAAACTGTAAATCCTTGTGGAACAGGAAGTCCAATATTTGTCATTTCTGATAAATTTGCACCTTTTCCTCCCAATAAACTTTTTTGTGAAGCATTTCCTTCTTCAAATAAATAAACCCATTTTTTGTTCATTATATCCTCCAATTGAATTTCGTATTATATTTTTAAAATTTGCATACTTAGTTAAAAAATTATTAATGTTCATTTCTTGATATTATTGATGAAATTATACTTGC
Source organism: Firmicutes bacterium UBA6132 (assembly GCA_002435835.1). The sequence continues at coordinate 1,475 of DIVM01000149.1, read as the reverse complement.
TGTTTCTTCAATTGCTTTTGCAGAAACATTAATTACAGGACATCTTAGTTTGTGAAAAAGTTTATGAGCATATTCTAACTCTGCTAAAATTCTATGCATGTCAGCATATGTAGAAGATGTTTTCATACCCATATCTTTTAATCTTTCTGTTCTAATAGAGTTAAGTTTGTCCGGGTCATTTGTTAAACCTATGATTTTTCTTGGAGAAATTTCAAATAATTCTTTAGGAACATCTACTTCAGGTACTAATGGTATATTGCAAACTTTAATGTTTTTGTATGCAAGATACATGCTTAGTGGTGTTTTAGAAGTTCTTGAAATTCCTACTAAAACTATATCAGCTTTTAAAATACCCCTAGGGTCTTTTCCATCATCATATTTAACAGCAAATTCTATGGCTTCAACTTTTTCGAAATATTCTTCATTCATTTTTCTGTTTAAACCAATTTCTCTTTTAGGTTTTGAATTTGTTAACACTTTAAGTTCCTTTATAATAGGACCTAAAGCATCGATTGCTTTAATATTTTTTAATGCTGCTTGATGAGAAAGATATTCACGCATTTCTGTTTTAACCAAAGTAAAAATTATCATGCTTTTATGAAATGATGCATCTTCCACTATTTCATCGAGCTGATATTTTTCAGACACATAAGAATATCTGTGTATTTTTCCAATTAATTCAGGATCAAACTGTATACTTGAAGCTTTTGCAAGAAGTTCAGCAGTTTCTCCTATTGAATCGGACAAAACGTAAATATTTATTTTTTCAGTCAATTAATCACCTCTAATTTATTTAGTGTAACTTATATAGGTGTTATAATATATATATTATAACATAAATAATAAAAAGTACAGTACTTTTTGATTTAAATTGAAAAATATAATTTTGACATCTTTATANNTATAAACAATATATAATTACTAAAGATATTAGTCAATAAAATAAGTTGATTATATAATATATATTTTATTAACTTTAACTTGAGAGGAATAAATGAATTATTTAGACAATATAGATTTTCCAAAAGATTTAAAAAAATTAAAAATAAATGAATTAAGTTATCTTAGTCAAGAACTAAGAGAGTTTATAATAAAAAGTGTTTCTTTTACAGGTGGTCACATAGCTTCAAATCTTGGAGTTGTTGAATTAACTGTTGCTCTTCATTATGGGCTTAATTTGCCTGAAGACAAAATAATATGGGATGTGGGACATCAATCATATATTCATAAAATTTTAACCGGTAGAAAGCATCAAATGCATACTTTAAGGCAATTAAATGGCTTAAGCGGTTTTCCTAAAAGAGCAGAAAGTATATATGATGTATTTGACACAGGTCATAGCAGTACTTCAATTTCAGCAGCTATAGGTATTGCAAGAGCTAGGGATTTAAAAAAAGAAAATTATGAAGTTGTTGCTGTAATAGGTGATGGAGCTTTAACTGGTGGTATGGCTTTTGAAGCATTAAATGATGCAG
>DIVM01000117.1 GCA_002435835.1 Firmicutes bacterium UBA6132 | reverse complement strand
AATTGTAAGAGGCGTCCTGGTCTGGTGCACCATTTCATCAAGCAGTTTTTTCCTGCTTTTTTGCTTAAGTTTTAATTTTGAATTTAAAGACAAAAGGCTTCTTTGAATGGTTTTAATTTCATTAACATTTGAAAAATTTATTTCAGTTTCATTACCAAGCTCAATATTTACTGCTAAATCAGCTGTATTTTTCAAATCCTTGCTCATTTTCCTGCTCATAAAAACACCTATTAATATAGCTGCTATAAAAACAATAAATATGGAAAAAATGCTATTTGTAATAAGTGCAGCATTATACATGACAGTTCCTATTGAATTTTCTATGGAACTATTCTTAGTAATATTTAATTTTCCTATTGCAATTCCATTTTCTATAATATCATATGAATCAACTTCTTCTGAAACAACGCCCCTCATTCTATCCATCATGTTGTTCATCATATTGCTATTCATCATGGGCATGTTCAAGTTTTTATTTGCAACATCAGCAATAAGTAATCCTTTATGATCATATAGTTTTATTCTACTAATTGGATCATCTAAATATGATTCTAATTGAATATTTACTTGTAATCTGCTCAAATCAAGTTCTTTTAAAGCATTTTTAGAATATTCAACTATTTCGCCTATATTATTCTTATAATTTTCCTTTGAATATCCTACAAAATATTTGTTCATTAAAGAACTTAATACTAATGTGTTAATGATAACGGACAATATCGCTGTAAAAAATAAAACTTTAAGCCATTGTTTTCTTATGTTTGTCATTATTCACCTCCAAAAACATAACCTGCGCCATATTTTGTTACAAGTATTTGCGGATTCTTAGAGTCTACTTCTATTTTTTGCCTAATTCTTTTTATATAACTATCTATATTTCTGTCATAACCTTCATAATCACTGCCAAATGAAAGATTAATAAGTTGCTCCCTTGTAAGTACCTGACCTTTATTGTTAAACATTGATTGCAATAGCCTAAATTCTGTAAAAGTAATGGGAACTTCATTTCCGTCTATAAACAGTTTCATACTTTTAGCATACAAACTCAAATTTTTATAGTTATAAATCATTTCATCTGATTCATGATACACCCTTTTAATGAGAACTTTAATTCTTTTCATAAGCTCCCTATTGCTAAAAGGCTTTATAACATAATCATCAGCTCCAACATCAAAACCTTTTAATCTATCAACTTCATCCTGTCTGGCAGTAAGCATTATAACAGGAACATCAGAAGTTTTACGAATATTTTCTAAAACTTCAAAACCGTCAATACCTGGCATCATTATATCTAAAAGAACGAGATGAACTGTATGATTGCTGAAATATTCTAATGCTTCAAAACCATCTTTTGCAACATGATTTAAATAACCTTCTTTATCAAGATATTTTGAAATTATTTCGCTTATTTCTTTTTGATCTTCAACAACTAAAACTTCGTACATCATTTTCTCACCTCGTTCACATTATACCATTTGTGATTTTTTTTAGCTATTATATATTAAATATTTGATTTATAATAATTTTATTCATCCTTATTCTTTTATAATTTTAATCATTTTATTAAAAGTTTCATCGTCAATTTCACCTTTGACATATCTTGCTTTCAATATTTCTTCAGCACTGTTATTTTTAGTCTTCCTATTTAAATCATCCTGATTTTTGAACAAATAATAAATTAGAAATCCTACAATAATCCAAGTAAATATCATCATTTTAATACCTCCATATAACTTTATTCAATATAAATATAAAATAAAATTGTGGCACAAATATGATAATTAAATAATTATATTATGCTTTATATATAAATTATAATTTCTATATTTAATGATGTATGCAATTAACTAAATAACTACAAAAAATAAATAAAAAATAGAAGTCTTTTACAACTTCTACTTATAAATATTTCATCAAAGGCGCTTCCTTTGTTGTTTTAATAAACATTTAAATTCGAATTTTTTGTAGCATTAGAATTATTTGATCCGTGACAAGATTGTGCACCGCCCATGGCATTGTGCATATTGATCATACCTTCTCTACCTATATTCTCCATTGCATTAGCCATATTAGGATTATATTCTCTCATTATGTCAAGCATCCTTTGAAAATCTTCTTCTGATAAATTGTTCATATAATCATCCATAGCTTTATAATTTCCATTTTCAACATCATCTACAATATCTCCAAATCCATTCTGCCTCATTATATCAAGCATATTATCAGATTTAACATTTCCAATATTTAATTCTTCTTTATCAATAACAGATGTTTGTGTTAAAACTGGTTTATCGAATTGTTTAATAACATTTGTATTTACATCATCTTTTGCATAAGATACTGAAATAACCCCCAATGCTAATATAGCAGTAGTTGTGATACCCATTATTTTTTTAATCATTTTATTTCTCCTTTTTTATTTTTGTAATTAAAACATAACATTTAATTGTGAATCAATTATGATAAATTTAATTTTAATTTATGATATTTTTCTTTCTCATATATTCTTCTTCAGTTATTTCACCTTTTACAAATCGAGTTTTAAGTTCCATTAAGGACTCATCACTTGCATGGCTATTATTTAATTTTGTAACTTTTTTGATTATTAACACTATGGCAACAATAATCAATACTGCTAATATTGCCATAAATAACATTGAAACAAACCAATTGCCACCAAATGGACCTGCTCCATAACCAAACATCATTCCGTTTCCAAATCCGAAACAATTTCCAAATCCTTGAATACCTCTTGAATACATCATATTATTTCCTTACCTCCAATTAATTTATTTAATATAAATATAAAATAAAATTATGGCACAAATATGATAATTTTAAAAAATTAAATTATGTTCTTTAACCTTCTGACCTTCTCATCAATATATATTATATAAACTATCCTTACATTAAATTATTATATCAACATCATTATCTTCATTTTCCTCGATGTTAACTATAATACTGTTTGGTAGACAAACTATATTCTCATAATCATTACTAATCCATCCCGTATCAGAGCATATTCGTTCTGGACAAATGTTTTTTTCCATCTCTAACATTCTTACTGATCCACTTTTAACTTCCAAATATCCTGTATTTTCTTCAAATTGAAAACTGTAAGTATCTTCAGTTTTATCCGTTATGGATATTCTCTGAACAATTTCATTATTAACTTTAACTTCAATAATTTTTTTACCAGTACTTATATTTAATATATTAAACAAAATAAATGACATATTAATAATGATAATTGTACTTATCAATATTTTATCCCATAATGTCATTTTCTTTAATATATTCACTTTCACTTTTACCACCTATCCTATTATTTTATTTGTAATTTTAATTATATCATTTCATTATGAAGATTTCATGAATTTTAAATGAATTTTCCTTTACATATATTAAACCCTAATAGAATAGTTAAAAATACTAATAAAGTTTAAAAACCTTCAGAGGATTTATTATAAAAATAATAATATAAACAGCTGCTCCAATATATAAGGTTATACTAAATCCAAACATCATAGAAAGTACTACTGCCAAAGTAGATCCAAGCACAGAAAAAATTCCATTTACTGCTACCATAAGAGGCACTATATTATCCTCATCATTTAAATTTCCAATAATTTTGATACCCGAAGGATACGCCATTCCCATAAAAAATCCCATAGGAAATACAGTCAAGAATAATATAAAAAATTTATTAATTAATGTAAAACCCATTGTATAGTTTAAAATAAAGTCTAATGCTAATTGAATTATAATAATTACAATTCCAGCAAATAGAGCATAAAGTGGTGATTTGTTAGAAATTTTTTCTGTTATATTTGTACCGCTTATAAGACTTCCAATTCCGCTTGATATTAATAAACTATATACTACAAAGCTAAAAGCTAATGATGAACTTCCAAAATATAGAACCATCTTTTGTATAAGCGGAACTTCAACTAACATAAAACCCATTCCCAAAGCTCCAAAATAAAATGATGCTTTTTTGTATTCAACATTTAATAAATATTTTTTTAATAATGATGAAGCAATTGCCGCTATTAAAACAACTATAGCTATCATATTTATTGGAATATACTTAGAATAGTTGTAAAAAAATGGACTATCATCAGTTATTGGATCTGCATTATAATTAAAACTGGTTAAAAGATTTTTAAAATTTATATCGCCACTACTCAAGGACTTGTATGGCTCTATTTCATTTCCTGGAATTTGGATCATATCTCTATTTTGCATGTATGCAAAAGTCATAATAGATTCTATTTCAGAATAACTGAGAGGCACATTTTTAAAAATAACAACGGGCATGGCAATACCATCTCCATGAACACTACTTTGGTCATTAGTCATACCGTTTATTATTGTAAAATACTTATTAACATCTTTTTCATCAATTCCCCTATCTATCAGTACTTTTATACCTGTGTTAACTATTTTAGTAAGGTCATTAATATTATGAGCCACGAAAGTTAATTTTCCATTTTCCGTTAAATGATTAAAATATTCATTTACTGCTTCTTCTGTAAAAATATAATATTCCGCCAATGAATACATAGTATTTTGAACTGAATTTGTCATAACTTTAGATAAATATATATTGTCATACTTTTCAGTACTATTGTTTATGAAATATCTTCCGTCTTGAATATATAAATTAACTCCAGGAAAATTATAAATATCTCCGCTGTAATCCTTTAGTTTGTTAACAGCTTCAATAGTTGAAGGATTTATTTCAACTGCGTCCACTTGTTTATTACCTCCAAGAAGTGCATATAACACATCATTTCCTCCACCTGAACCTATAACAAGAGACTTTTCATTTGTGCCAAATGCAAATGGAATATAATTTGCATCTAATTTCATATCTTTAACAGAATTTAAATCACCGTTAAATTTTTTAATAGGAGCAGCAGCACCGCCATCTGTGACAATAAATTTATCATCCCTGCCTTCTACATCTAAAACATCTGTTCTCGATATAGAATCCCATTTAGTATATATGATTTTAGCTTTTAAATCAGCTTCATTATAACTTTTTATCATTTTAACAGGGCTTGAATAATATGCATGAAAATTATTCTCCATTATTTCAATGATTCCATTATTTGAAATTAATAAGCTCATTGAAAATAAAATCATTGAAGAATAAACAAGTGATTTTGTTTTTTTATAATAAAATCCCATTGCTATAGATGCTATTGTGGCAATTATACAAACTATCACCACACTTCTTAAAAAACCAAATGAATTCATCAGTTTAATTATTATTAAACTACCTAAACCTGACCCAAGCAAATCCATTAAATACAATTTATTGCTACAATTAAATTTTTTCATAAATATAATTGATGTAATAATTCCTCCTATAATAAAAGGAAAAATTGCAGCAGGTATATATATAATGAAAAATGGTACAAAAGGAAGAAAATACATTAAAGATATTGAAGCAATGAAACTTAAGGGTAATATTATTGAAGAATATAATAATGCTTTATCTTCTATTTTTTTCTTCGCATATATTTTATATGTTAAAATAGAACCAATTCCACCACCAAGTATAGCAAAAGATATAACTATAAAAACTAACCCTTGAGATAATATAGTTGAAAATAACCTGGTTAGAAGTGTTTCATACACAAAAAGTGACATGGTGGTAAAAAATATTGATAAGTATATAAAAACTCCCTTTTCTGATTTATTATTAGTAGTATTTGACAACTTGCCCTCCAATAATTTTAATTATGCACTAATTATATCATTCAGTTATGGAGAATTTATGAATTTCGAATTAGACATTTAAATTTTACATATTTTATTAAATAAAAAATACCTGCAATAAACATAATAAAAAAAAGGCTTACGAAGTTTATCTTTTGAAGAAAAACGTAGGCCTTTTTGTTTAAAGAAATAGATAGAATATTATATATTTATTTAACAACTTAAATGAATTGGTTTATTTTATTTCTATTGAATTATCAAATTCAATTGCTTTATCTATATTTAATTCAATTGCTCCATTTGGCCCATTCGGTGCATTTATTTCACTGTTTGAACTATCACAACATGATTTTTTTTGACCTCTGCCACCTAACATCATTGGTATCATTCCTATCATCATAATTGGACAAATAAATGGTGCGATAACAGCTAAAAATTTACCTGATCCTGGGCTAAACTTTGAAATAAATGGTAAAAGCCCTATGATAACCACCGGTAATCCACAGCAAAGTACCATGTGTAGCATATGTTTAATAGGGTTGTGATTATGTGCTCCTTGATTTACGTTATTATCTCCATGACATTTCATATAAATTCCTCCAATATTCTTTCATATAAGAAAGCTAATTTTCTTTATTATATAGCATTATTATGAAGAACTTATGAAGAAAAATTATTTTTAATTATTTTATATAAATTATTTTTGTATAACTATCCCTAATCATTAGGGAATTCTTCCATTTGTTATTAAATACTCGCCAATTACCTCTCTAACAATTGGTGTTGGATACCTACCAAAACCTTAAAAAATAGAAGCCATTTTATTTAGACCTCTATCTACTTACTTCTTGAAGATGTTAATAATAATACTTACACTTTTATCCTTGAACATAATAAAATATAATTAAAGATATAATTATTAATATTAATAAATAAAAAATAGAATTTATTAACTTAATTTTATTTTCAAACTTCTCTATTTTATTATCTGAATACTTATTTGAAAGTAATTTATAAATTACAATTCCTATGATAACAAAAATTAAACTTAATAAATGAGATATAGAGAATGGCCCCCAAATAACTGGATTTATTCTAAAAAATTCAACTATACCCCTAATAATTGGAAATGAAATTAAGTATATGCTAAATAATTCACCTTCAAATTTCTTATTATAACTTTTTCTCCATAAAAATATAAATAATACATAATCTAATATAAACTCATATACCTGTGCAGGATGTAATATTTGTCCTCTATAATTCACACCCCAAATCATAATGTTACTCATTGGTTTGCCAAATACATCGCATCCAATTCTTCCTATACCTTGTGCAAGAGGCAATGCCATTGCTATAATATCTGCAAGTTTTAAAAATGAATTTTTACTTTTAACAGAATATATATATCCTGCAATCATTGCCGATAATATCCCTCCATGGATTGACAGACCTCCTTCATAAATTTTAAAAATTTCCGATGGATTGCTTATATAATAAGTTGGATTGTAAAATAAAATATAGAATAACCTGGCTCCTACTACTCCAGATATTACAATTATTATAATGACATTAAGTATTGTATCTTCAATGATTCCTCTTTTTTCTGCCTGCTTTATAGCAAAAATGCTTCCAGCAATAATACCTAATACTACCATTAAACCAAAAAAGTAAATATGAATTGGTCCAAAACTAAATATTTCTTTCATAAATTTATTCCCTCCTTAATTTTCAAAACTATTAATTTATTTTTTAAACTTATACTTTTTTGAAGTATTTAAAGATTTTTGTCATTTTTACCATTATTGTCTGCCACTGCTTCCAATAAATTTGTATACTAAATATGAAATAATGCCGATAAAAAGTAAGAAACTCCAACTCTGATACAAATATTCCATATACATTCCTCCTTCATAATAGTAAATTATTTTATATTATTATTTATAACAAATTCATATGTTGATTTTATGAAGAATCTAAATTTCTACAAAAAAGTTGCTTTTAAATAATTTTTATTTTTAATCAACAAAAAAGTCACTTATATTGTAAGTAGCATTCGATATCCTTTTCTTAATATATTTCCACCGCCAAAAGCAAATTCATCATCTTTAAGATAAAACACTTCAATATAAGGATTCTGCTTATCTGCATAAACACTTTGCAAATATATTAAATTTAAAAATGACATTATTTTAATTAACAAAAAAAGGCCACCTAATATGTAAGTGACCCTAATCTATTAAATATTATCTTTATTATATTACTTCTATTTTTACTACTTCATATCCTGCATCTTCAATTGCAAAATTAATGTCTTTATCATCTACATCTGAATTTGCTTCTAATTATGCATATTTGCCATCAAGATTTACATTTACTTTTGTTACTCCATTAAGTTCGCTTAATACTTCATTTGCGTGATTAACGCAGTGTTGACAGCTCATCTAAATTTAAAGTTATAATAATTATTATTTAATCTGAATTAGTTGCATTTTTCAAAATAAAGGCACCTATAAATATTAATTATATTTTTAATATTTAAGGTGCTCTTTATTAGGAAATTCCGTTTTGCCAATTTATATCATTTTCCCATAACTTTTATTTATTAATGTTCACAGAATTTATGAGTAATGTCAGATGCATTATCGAAATCTCCAGTTCCTTTTAAATGTGATATGTGCATGCTTATGTGTTGACCAAAATTTGTGCACATACCCATTGGTTCCCAAGCCTGAGCACGAATAGAAGGGTTCGCTTGATCAGAAAATCCTCCTGTAGGTGCTGCAAATGCAACAACTTGAAAAATCATTACAATAACCATTGCTGCTACAAAAACTAATCTTACCTTTTTCATAATAACGCCTCCTATTATTATTTTTAAAACAAATAATGAAAATCAGATTCTAATGGTAATTTCTATCTCTGCTGTGTTGGCAATCGATCAAATACACCTTAAATTTTATATTTTATTCAAAAATTATATACCCTTAAATATACCATTTAAACAATATATTACAAAAATTAAAAAACAAAATCACTAAGATTAATTTCACGCAATAAAACGCCCTAAAATTTTTTACTCCTAAAAATATCGGTAAAAAGATTATAAATGTTGTAAAGGAACGATAAGCATTGCAATTACAATACAATAGAAGCATATGTAATCTTCAGATTACATATGCTTCTAACTGTTAATGATAAATTACATACCGCCTGTCATTTGCATATTACTATTGCTACCACTACTCATGTTGGAACTACTTGAGCTATTCATATTCTGTAATTGTATTTGCATTTGATTTAATTGCATTTGCATTTGATATAATTGGTTTTGCATATTTGTATCATAGGAAGAATTCACAGTTTGTCCACTATGATTGTTCATAGCATTTGCATAGTTCGTGTTCATTATGTTATTATTTGTAACGAATCCCAAGATACTGATACTCATTATAATACCGACTAATGAAAATACCGATAATCTTATCCATTTATTATTCATAATTACATCGCCTTTAACTTTAGTTACTTCAGAATCTGTTGACGTTTTATTTGTGTTTAAATTTACTTTTGTTTTTACAAAATCTGTTTTTTCTTTTTTACTAAACACGCCCTTTATAATAGCCCATGTACCTAATCCGAATCCTAAAAATAGAACTACAAGAAGTAAAAACATATACTGCTGCCCTATTAATCCTAATATATCCATATCTTTCACCTACTTTATCCATATTATTGCAAGTATAATAGAGCCACCAATTAAAAGTGGAAGTAATAGAAATACTATACTTGACGTTAGAACACCAATTTTGTATGCTGCAGAATTTTCATGATGTTCTGCAGTATTAGATGCTTGCGATTGCTCATTACCTGGATTTTGAAACAATCCATAAATATTCAAATTAGATGCATGCATATTTTTCATCATGCTACCCATACTGCTGTCCATCATAGCAGACTTTGACTTATTTGGAGAACTCCATAATAGAAATAATATTGTAATGGTCATACCTAAAAAGAGAACAGCCAATCGCCAAAAGTTAAGTTTTTTCTTATCAAACATCCTCACCCCTCCTATGCATAAACCTAATTACAAAACCTATTACTATGCTAATAGCTATAATAGGTGTAAGCATAAAATATGAAAATGATAATATTCTATTAAAAGTATCGTTTCCTTCAATACTCATTGCTACACCCATAATGGAGTTTTCCATAGCAGCCATCATTCCAGACATAAATCTCATAACATCTGTTTCAGAAGGACCAGGCCTAAATATTGATATAATTACTCCGCTTGCAAGAAANNAAGAAAAATGTAGCCATAAACCAAACGAAAACTTTAAACCAAGGCTTTTGTAACATACAAATTCTCCTCCTTTACTTTGGTAATTTCTTTTGTTCTACTTTTTTAGGCCATAAAAGTATATGGCATTTTTTATAAATATGCCATATTACACTTGCAAGAAATATATATGACAAATATTCATGTATGATTAATGCAAAGGTAATAAACGACATATCATATTCTATACAAATCCATATTATTACACCAGAGATAATAAGCAGCAGTGACATTATAAACGTAAAAAGCTGATATCCCTTTTTACCTATAATAAACCATGCTAAGTTACTTTGATCATTCTTTATGCCTCTAATAACTTCATAGGCTATTGATATTAATGTGAGTATAATGAATAGTGCAGCTGAAATACGATGCACATAATCTGCCAAAGCTATATTAAAACTTAAAAGCCATCCGTACTTTGCTCCTACCATTGCGAAACCACTAATTGCAAGAAGAGCCCACACTATTGCATAAATCCAGTGCATTATTAAGTCAAATCTGATTTTCATATTATTTTCCCTCATTGTCTGATGAAGTTATCTTTAATTCACCTAACTATTTGTTTCACTTTCAGTTCCACAGATTGGGCAACACTTCCACTTATCTTTAAGTTCATGCCCACAAATAGAACACATTTCTTTGCTAACTGTACTTCCTAATTTTACATTAGTAAAGTACTGATTTTTAAAGTACATTATTAAACCTGTAATTAACCCTATAATTGATAAAGCTATTGCAAATTTGGCTATTAAAGCCAATAACGCTATAGTGCCAAAACCATAGTTATTATAACTATAATTCATATTGTTATACATTATATCATTCGCACCAATATTTGGAAC
>DIVM01000161.1 GCA_002435835.1 Firmicutes bacterium UBA6132 | reverse complement strand
TAACATGAAAGACAAAATGTTTAGTATGAGGGTAGATGAATCTACATATAACCAAATTAAAAACTCTGCAGAGCAAAACAAATTAACAATGACAGAATATGCTAAAAGAAAACTTATGAATGAAAATGATAGTACTGCTATTAATAAAACAGAATTAGCTGTTGACATTAATGCATTAATAAGATGGTATGAAGATTTAAAAAATAGTATAGACAGCGAAAAATACCATAGTTTAAATATTGATAATGGGGGAAATACGATACAAAGAATAATTCATAATTTAGTAAATCAAATATAATTTTATTAATAATTAGGAGAAGAAAGCTTTATGATAAACATAATATTTCCAAAAGGCGATTATATTAATGAAGATGCAATCGAAAATGTAGTTAATTATGCACTTGGCTCAAATTATGCCAGCAATGAAAAAACTAATGGCAATGGCGTTTTATTAAATGATTTACAATCTATTACTGATAGTTTTTATTTAATTCAGAAACTTCTAAATAGTACTGACGGACAAAGAATACATCATATGGTTTTAACATTTGAGCCAGATGTATTTACTAATAGTGAGATTTCTGAGATTGCAAAAGAACTATCAAATCATATTGGTCAAAACTTTCAAAATGTTTATTCGGTTCATGGTAGATCTGATAAAAATAGAGATCATGTTCATGTACATTACGCAATTAATTCTGTAAGCCATAATGGTAATAGGTTAAACGATTCATTTAATGAAAGTATAAGAAACTGTGTTATGAAATCTACAAATAATGAACATTTGGTAAAGATTATTCGTAAACAATTCTAATTTTAATAGTGTAAAATCATTGTGGATAGAATCTGTCCTAAACCTGGAATTTTCAAGCCTTGGTTATCCAATCAGGCGATTTAATTCATTGTAGAGCTTCCGTTTAGCAGAAGTTAGTTTAAGTTGAACAACAGCAATAATTGAAATAAACCTATCCAAAAAACATATTTAAATAAATACAAAACAACTCTATGACAAAACAAGTCATAGAGTTTGTGCTATACCATCAAAAACAGAATATTAATCTCTAAAAAAAATCATCTATAATCTTTAGTTAAATCATCACGTAAATGAAATAAATATTTAAAATTAAATTCTATCAGACTATAAACCTTATCATTATCAATACTTTTACCAGAATCACTAACACTATCTTTTTTAATCACGATTTTCCAAGAGTTCATTATTCTATCATAATTAGTTTCTATATAATCTTTCAATAACGAGTCCATGTTCTGGAGTACATCGTGTACATTAATATCTTGGCTTTTTTTGCAGTATTCAAATAGAGATATGAAAAAATTTTTTTCTAATATTGGAAATGTCTCTTTATATAATTTATCAACCATGTCTTCCGCAATATAATAACCATATTTACAAGACAAAAATAAGAATAACTCAATAAAAGTATTCCTTGAGAAAATATTAGGAAATGACATAGTTGCCTTAATGATGTTTAAATCAACATATGTGTCATTGTTCAAAATTCCGCTATCTTCACAATAACGTATAAACTCAATATTTAGTTGACGTTCCTTTTCGAATTCAAATAATATTTTATCTGATGGTTCATTAAATTTTTCATAGTAATTTATGCCTTTAGCCCACTTTTTATAGTCATCAACTATTTTTTTCTTCTCATCAAATAAATTATCTTTACTAAGATTGGCATTACATTTATCCAAATCGTTAATTCTTTTTTCGATAGAAGTTGCTGTACTTGAATTTTCTAATATGCTATAAGAAAAGTTGCTTAGAAATAACGGAACACTTATTTCCTCTGTTTTCAGATCAATAATATTATTTAATATAGGGGCATCTGCATTGTAAATAATTTTTTTACTAATAGAATCCCCTCTATTAAAATTATTTACGTCGAAGGATACCTCATCAATTTTCTTTGGAAATGCTGATTCATCTCTACTTAACTTGTTAAATTTTAGGTAATTATCGTAATCAAACTTAAATTTATTTTTGTAGTAATTATTGGTTGAAAAAAAATTATAACCCATTCCTTTAATTCGATGACCTAAATGTGATATTTTTACATTCCATGGTTTTTGCAGAAGATATTCGACAGTATATAAAGATAGAATAATGCAATGATCTCTAATAGCATTTTCATATATTTTATCATCTTGAATTTGTGCATTATACATATTTTCTATGGGCTCATCATTATTAAAGATACTTCCCCAATCTTTCTCATATTGCGATATAACATCTTCGTTTATATTCAAAACCTTTTTTTTAATATTCGGCCATGTATACGCTTTTGCTTTTTTTAAACAATGATTATATATTTCTTCAATTGAAGTTTTATAACCCATTTTGAAGTTATGTTTAGTTTTAATTTTGTATTTACTTCTTAATTGTGCTTTTAAATACTTAATCTTTTTAAAATCTATTTCATTAAAAATTGCAATGTTATATACATTACTATCTCTTATTATTTCTTTTTCCTCATCTTCTTCAGATACTTCCTTTTTTACAGTTTCTTTATTAAATCCGCTTTCTTCATTTTTTGAACTATGAATATTAAGGTCCGTATTTTTTGTTTTGTCATTATTGACTGATTTTTTAGATTTTTCATTATTCTCATTTTTTGTTAGCTTATAATAAGTGCTTCTTGGAATTTCAAAAACTTGGCACATAAGAGCAATATCATACTCATTTTTATGTATATTAATAAAATCCAAAATTTCACTTTTGTTTTCCATGAGCAACATATCGTTACTTTTTTTTAATATTTCATTTTCTATCTTCAGTTTTTCCAACTGATTTTTCAGTGTCTCATATTCTTTATTTGAAACATTCTCGGTTTGTGAATATTCTTTTATCCACTTATATATAGTAGCCCTTGTTATGTTGTGTTTTTTGCTTAGTAAACTAATGTCATCTCCGTCTCTATATGAATCTATTATACACTTTTTTCTTTCTTCATCATAACGAATCCCTTTATTTTTCATTATATCAGCCCCCAATTTATTGTAAAATTATAATATGTATAACTTAAAATGTCTATAATTTTACGAGAATATTTTATTTTAAATAATCTATCCTATTTCGTATTTCAAATTTAGTTTATGCTTTATACTAAATATAACAAAACACTACTTTCAGTGTTAAAGAAAGCGAGGAGATATAAAATGAAACTAAAAAGTTACAGAGAATATTTTGAAAGTATTATAGAACTTAATGGAGATTATTTGACAGAAGCATTAGGGAATGATTATTTGGAATGGTCATACTTACGTCCCGTGTTTTTTATAGCATCTACAGGGACAGGTAAATCAACAATGTTTGAACGAATTATAGTTGAATGTATTAAAAGGAAAATGAGGGTATTGCTTTTATCGAACAGAAGTGCAATTGATTTAGCCATGAAAAAAAGATTAGCCAAAGCTATTAAAAGAACAGACATCTTAGATGAACGTACGAATCAAGGTCTTAGAAATCTTGATAAACTCGATGATTATTTATTTATAATGACATATCAAAAACTATCTAAATTAATTGACAACAAGAGTTCTGATTTTCACAAAATATTTTTCGGTTTGGTTGTATGTGACGAAATTGGGTTTATTAGCGCTGACGCACAACTAACAAATACAAGTAAGGCCATTAAGCATATTGTGAATAATTATACATTTTCTATAAAGTGCTACGCAAGTGCAACTCCGGATCCAATATACCAGTATATCTATGCTCTTGAAGAAAATATATTCAAAAAACGTGAATATCATTGTACATTTGGAAACTCTTGTCATAACTGTGGTCTAACTAAATTTAAGTCACCAGCAATCTGTGACGGTAAAATTTGCTGTAATAAAAATTTTTATGGTGTATATGACTGTTTTCAACTTCATGATCCAGAGGAAAAATTCCAGCCATTAGCATATGAAATGTTAAAAGGATATGAATATCTGAAAATACACTTTCTACATGACTATGAGGAATATGTAAAAATGATTATAAATGGTGTAATAAAAAATAAATCCGTTATATTTTTCGACACAATAGAACGAGGTAAAGATATGCACAATAATTTACCAAACTCAGTCTATATTGATGCAGATACTAAAAATATTAAAGATAGTGAAAACAAAAATAAAAAAGAACACGATTATATCATTGACCACGAAACTTTTAAATCTGATACCATGTTGTGTTCGAGTACTTTCGATTGCGGAATTAACATGAAGTATAGTTCTGGTATTCATAATATTGTAATATCTACTGCGGACCGAAACCAGTTTATTCAAATGCTTGGACGTATTAGAGTAAAAGACGGCGATATAGTTAATTTATATATAGTTGATATTAAAATAGAAGAATTAAAGAAAAGATTAAAAGAAGTTAAACTAAAATTGAGTGCTATAAGAAAATATGAATCTAATAAAAGTACTTTTGAAGATACATATTACAATGAAAGCATAGCTAAATTTAATTTTCATTTAGTACAAGGGATTTTCAATATAAGAAAAGGTGAGATTGAATTTAATGAAGCTGCTAAAATTCAGTTAGTGTATTTGGAGGAAACTCTTGAAAATATTATTACTGAATATGAGAATGGAGAAAAACAATCCTATCTCAAAAATGTTTTAAAATGGCTTGATAGAGACGACTATAGTGAAGATAAATGGATTAATTTTAAATCTAGTGATGAGTTACACTCTGATTTTATAGAATATCTTAAAAAAATGGACGGTAAGAGGTTTGACAAAAAAGATGATTATAATAATTTTAGAATAGAATTGCAAACCTTGTTCAATAAATCCATTTTTAGCAAAAATGTTCAAGTAAGAGAGAAGGATCTTTGGGGTGTTGAAAAAATTAATAAGTTATTAAAACAAGAAGGATTTAATTATATGCTTGAAAAAATTGATAATTGTTTGGTATTTCATGGTATAAAGACAATGAATTAGTGATTAAATACACAAATATGTATTTTATGAGTGAATTTTGACCCCTTTTACAGCTAAATTTGACCCCACTGTTTCAATAAATATTAAATCACATTTTAGAATATATATTAATTTAGCTAAGCGAACTATTGATAATGAGGTATTGATAACTTAGTACTTATAAAAATGATAAAAACTTTATGTGTACGTTAGACTTAAGACCATGTATTCTTAATTTTGATATGAATGTGAAAAAAAATTAAAGCATACTATTTAAAATTAGGACAGGCACAATTTAAATTAAATAATAGGAGGCAATTATGCATATTAAACAAAATATTTTTGAAACCCAATTAAGAGATATTACTTTTTATGAAAACTACACCCCATTACATAACCACAATATTAATGAATTTTTGCTCTATTTAGACATGTGGTATGGTGTACCAATGGATCAAGAAACCCTTGGTTCTTTTAGAATAAATTTTACATTTTTATATCAAAAGGCTTATGACAAAAGAATACAAGACCGTGTAGATAGAAGTTATGGTATATACATAGTAAACAATATATTCAATGAATTAAATATTAATCGAGAGCTTATTAAATACAATGACAAGTGGTATTTGTTACAGGTTTAGGTATTAATGCAATGCTTTGACTTAAGAAGGAGATTTTCATTTAAATGATGAGTAGCCAAAACTGCTGATCATTTAAAGCAGAACTTATCATTATTGAAAAGCAAAGATTTTTTGACTATATATTATAAAAGTAATAGTACCAATACTTAAAAAACAGGAGGTAATTGAAAAATGGAATCTAACAATATTAATGTTTTAACAGTTAACGATATTGCAAAAATAATGAAAATTGGTAGGAACAAGGCATATGAAGTTTTCAACATGAGGGATTTCCCATCATTTAGTATCGGGAGGTTATTAAGAGTATATGAATCTGATTTCATAAAATGGCTTAATGAACAGACAAATCAATAATCATAATTTTTCTAAATATGAAACTATACAAAAACAAGTGAATTATTAGCATTAATAATTCACTTGTTTTTAAAAGGAGATTAAAATGGTTAAAAAGAAAGCAAATGGTGAAGGCAGCTTAATGCCAAAGAAAAGTGGAGGATATGAGCTTCAAATAACAATAGGTATAGATGCTGTAACAGGTAAAATCAAAAGAAAATCATTTAGCGGTAAAACAATTAAAGAAGTAAGAGCGAAAGAAAAAGATTATTATGCTTCATTGAAAAACGGGACATTTATTGAGCCAAATAAAATCTTGTTTGGAGAATGGATGGATAATTGGCTAAAAAATTTTAAATATGGTTTAGTAGAAGCAAGAACATACGATTACTATGAATCACATGTTAAGATTCACCTTAAGCCTCAACTTGGATATATAAAACTTCAGGACTTAAAGACAGAACACATTCAAAAAATGTACAACTCCCTATTTAATAATGGAAATGGTATTTCAGCATCAACGGTTAAGCATATTCATGTTACAATAAAGCAATGCTTAGAAAAAGCTGTAGAATTAAATTACATTAATAAAAATCCTTCAAAATATTGCATATTACCAAAAGACGGCAAAGAAATAAAACGTAAAGTATTTAATTCTGATGAAATTTTAAAAATCATGGAGGTACTTGACTTTAGCAATACTTATGATGTATTAATCATGTTGGATTTTGTATCAGGACTAAGAAAAGGTGAAATAATTGCATTAACATGGGAAGATATTGACTTTGATAATGAAAGATTAATAGTAAACAAGGTTTTTAGCCAAATAAAACTCAGGGATGAGAACGGCGATGATATTAAAACAGATGATGGTAACAGATTCAAATATGTTTTTATAACTAAAACTCCAAAAACAACTTCAAGTAATAGGGTAATACCGATTCCAAAAAACATTATTCCTATACTTAAGAAGCATAAATTAAAGACTGCAGAAATCAATTTAAAACATGGCATACCAAACAATGAAAACAGCCTTGTATTCCCAAGTGAAGTAGGAACAAAACTAAATCCTGAAAATATTACACGAAGGTGGATCTCAATATTAAATAAAGTAGGTGTTGATTATCTTAACTTCCATTGCATTCGACATACATTTGCAACTCAGCTCCTAGAAAAGGATGTTAATGTAAAAAGTATTCAAGACCTTTTAGGTCACAGTTCAATAAGAACAACTTTAGACATATATAGTCATGTGTCTCAGGACTCAAAGAAGGATGCAATATCTAAGCTTAATGATATTTTACCAAATAATACAAAAAGTAATAATAAAAATCATATAGAAGAAACTGCTGCAGCATACCATGTAACTGTCGCTTCATAAATAAGACAACTGGGATCTCAAATTTGTTATAGAAATGGTATATACCACTTAAAAATATTCTGTAACAAATAAGAAATCCCTGCTTTTTTTATACGGATCATTTTTAAAGTAAAAAAGCAATTTCCAAATGAAAATGAACCAAAAAATCACGTATATTTTTTTAGTCAATTAATTTGCAATATCTGAATTATGTTTAATAATTCAACTACAAATTGGAATTTGTCGAGATGCAGATTATGGTTATACTATTCATTTACTGCTAACTTTTTTACCATCAAATATTCTTCGGATTTTTCTTTTATTATTTTATATCCTAAACGAAGATAGAAATCTACGGCTGGATTTCCTTTTTGAATAGCAAGTGATGCTTGCTTGTATCCACG
>DIVM01000361.1 GCA_002435835.1 Firmicutes bacterium UBA6132 | reverse complement strand
TTCGATTCCGCGTTTGGGCACCAAATTAAATTTATAAAATTAAGAGTACCATTATATGGTGCTTTTTTGTTTTAAGAAAAAGTAATAATAAAAAAAATTCATATTAATTAAAGATATAATAATATATTTTATTTTTATATTCTTAAAGTTAATGTTATACTTAAAGTTGCAAAGTTTAAAAATAACACAATCAATTAGTAATTTATAAATTTATGAAACTTTGATAGGAATTTTATTTATATATTTTAAAAGGAGTATTAATATGTATTATGTTGGTATTGATATAGGGTCTACTGCTGCAAAAGTTATTGTATTTAATAATGATAAAAATGAAATATTACATAGTTTAATTATGCCTACAGGATGGAGCAGCAAAGAAACTTCATCAAATATTTTAAATTGGCTAAATAATAATGATATTACTGAAGAAAATGCGAGCATTACTGCTACTGGATATGGAAGAGTTTCAGTACCATATGCCAATAAAATAATAACTGAGATAACTTGTCATGGCAGGGGCGCTTATTTTCTAAATGAAAATGATTGCACAATCATAGATATTGGAGGGCAAGATACTAAAATTATAGATCTTCAAAAAGGTGTGGTTTCTAATTTTATAATGAACGATAAATGCTCTGCAGGTACGGGGAGATTTTTAGAAGTTATGTCTAATACATTGGGAGTTGGATTGCCTGAGATATTTGATTTAGCAGTTCGTGGTGATGAAATAATAATTAGCTCCATGTGTACTGTTTTTGCAGAAACTGAAGTTATTAGTTTAATAGGTAATGGAAATCCTAAAGAAGACATAGCCTGCGGTGTAGTAAATTCTATTGTTAATAAAGTTTATACTCTATGCTCTAAACTAAATAATGGTAATAAAGAATTCTTTTTAACAGGTGGTTTTTGTGACAGTGAATATATACAACATAAATTGAGCAAGAAATTAAATAAGCCAGTTAAATCTAATTGTATGGCAAGATATGCAGGTGCAATAGGTGCAGCATTATTAGCTAATTAGCGGTGATTTATGAATATTTTAAATGAACTATTAGAAGAGTTTAGAGATTTAAGGCGTAATGGTTTTGTGTCTGCTTTGATGTTGCATAGTGAAGGTAAAAAAATAGCAGGTATTTATGGTGTAAATATTCCAAGAGAAATTTTATGGGCATTTGATATTATACCAATAAATGTTTATAGTATTGGTGAGACAAATATAAAGGAAGCTGAAAAATATTTAAATAAACATTTCTGTTCTATAATAAAGGCAAGTTATGGATATGCAATAATGGATAAGTGTCCATTTTTGCATTTTTCGGATATTATAATTGGAAATAATATGTGCTCTAAAAAAATAGATATGTTTTCAAAATTAAACTTTAAACAAATTTATATTATGAATGAGCATAATGATATTAATTCATTAGTAAATGAGTTTAAACAATTAATAAGTTTTTTAGAAAACAAGTTTAACATTAAATTAGATGAAAATAAACTAGTTTCTATTATAAAAAAACTCAATAAAATTAATAAAATAATTAATGAAATAATTGATATTTATGTGTTTCAACCAAATATTATTACATGTGCTGATTTGTTTAATGTAATTTACGGAAATCAGTTTATTTTTAATTTAGATGAAAAATATCATATGCTTTTTGAGTTTAAAAATGCTATTAATAAATTAAGTAGTGATAAATGCTTTATAAGCAATAATGATGTTAGAAAAAAACATATTTTGATTTCAGGTGCACCTTTGGCTGGTTTAATAGATAAAATACTAGAACCTTTTAATTCAATTGAAAATACTAAAACCCTGTTTTCTTCACAATGTGAAGGAGAAAATTATAAAATTATAAATGAAAATAAAGAATTTAATTCTGCATTAGCTGAAAAATATTTAAGTTGTTGTACAAATACAGAATTGGAATATTTAAAAAACAAATATAAAATAGATGCTATAATAAATATAAATTTATTTGAATGTAATAATTTATTAAAAGAACATAACTATTTAAATAAACCTAATCTTACTATAACTACTGATTATTTTGAAAGCGATAAAAATGTTATACAAAACCACATAAAATCTTTTATTAATAATATATAAAGATAAATGTCGTTAAATGTCGAATGGAATTATAAAATTTATTTATAAATCAGAATTTTAGTATAAGGTTAATTTTCTTGTAATTTGAATATTTTTCCTCTATAATTTCAATAGAATTGTTAAAATATTAATTACTTGGAGGAATAAAATGCCTGATTATAGAGAAATGTGGAAAGATTTAGGTATGAATTTAGAGTTACATGACCAATTATGTGAAGTATTGCCTATTGCTTTTGGTGATGTTTATTTAACACAAGAAAATAGACCGGAAGCTATGGATTATTATAATTTTGTAGTATCTGAAATTCATGGTGTACGACCTGCAGAACTAATTGAACATCAAAAAAAAGGTGGAAAGGTTTTAGGAACATTTTGTGTTTTCGTTCCAGATGAAATAATTTTTGCTGCTGATGCTATAGCTACTGGACTTTGTGGAGGATCCCAATTCTGGGTTGCTGGTGGAGAAAAGGTTTTACCAACAAGCACATGTCCACTTATAAAAGCTTCAGTTGGAGCTCGTTTAGATAAAACTTGCCCGTTTTTTAGAATTGCTGATA
This sequence comes from Firmicutes bacterium UBA6132, assembly GCA_002435835.1. The sequence continues at coordinate 10,858 of DIVM01000361.1, read as the reverse complement.
TGTATGTTGGTGAAACTACATGTGATGGCAAGAAAAAAGCTTGGGAAATTTTATCTGAAGATGTTCCAATGCATGTAATGGACATCCCTCAAATGAAACGAGCAAAAGATATAAAAGCATGGACTGATGAAATAAATATATTTTTAGCTGAAGTTGAAAAATTTACTGGTAATGAAATTACTGCTGAAAAATTAGCTAATTCTATAAAATTAATTAATGATAAAAGACGAGCATTACAAAGATTATATACTCTTAGAAAAGAAGAAAATTTACCTATAGGCGGAAAAGACGCATTGCTCATTTCTCAAATAGCTTTTTATGATGATCCTACACGCTTTGCTGCAATGACAAATAAATTATGTGATGAACTTGAAGAACGTGTCAAAAATAATATAAGCGTATTTCCAATAGGAACTAAAAGAATTATGTTAACAGGTACTCCTTTAGCTATTCCTAACTGGAAATTACACCATATAGTAGAAACAAGTGGTGCTGCTGTAGTAGTAGAAGAAATGTGTACAGGTACTCGTTACTTTGAAAATTTAGTAGATGAATCTAATACTTCTTTTGAAGAACAAATTAATGCTTTATCAAATAGATACATGAGCATTAATTGTGCATGCTTTACACCTAATGATGGTAGAATCGAAGATATACTTCGTTTAGCTAAAGAATATGATGTTGATGGTATTATCGACGTAAATTTAAAATTCTGTAATCTATATGATACTGAAGGATATAAAGTAGAAAGAGCTATTAGAGAAGCAGGTATTCCTGTATTAGGTATTGAAACTGATTATACTGACCAAGATTCTGAACAACTTCGTACAAGAATAGGTGCTTTTGTAGAAATGTTAGGCAATAAACAATATGCATAAGAAGGTATGTTAAAATGGCAGAAATGGAATACTACGTTATTTTTAAAAATGTGGATAACGGATTAAAACTTAATGAAATTTTAAAATCTCAAAAAATATCTGTAACTATAGCTCCGACTCCAAGAGAAGCTACAAAATGCTGTGGAATTTCACTTTTAATAAAAAATAAATTGGATATTCCTAAAGTTAAAGAATGCATAGAAAATAATCAGATAGAAATTATAGATATTTTTGAAATGGAATCAAAAAGAAATCCAAGACGGGATAAATTTTGTTAATAAATTAGGCAAGGGGTATAATTCATTATTTATAAAGAATTATACCGTTTATTTTTATATTATAGGAAAGTAATACTTTCCTATAATATAAAAATGATAAGTGAAGGGGATGAATTCCCCAACGTTTTAAGTCAGGCTGTAAAACAGCCGTAGTATGGAATAATAGGGTTTTATAGCGAAAGCATCAAAGATACTTTTTTATTAAATGAAATATTAATTAAAATTTGTATTTCAATAAATATATATTATTTTTTAACTATTTTGTACATATCANNGAAAAATGAATTTAAATTATTATCATTTAATATATTTGAAATTTGTTGTTCTTCATAACTTTCTATTAACCACACAGTTCTACTGTTCTTTTGGCTTGTTAAAAAATTTGAAATTGAATTATAATCTTTAAGTAAATAACATTCGTTTTCTTTATAATAATAAACACAATCTTTAATAGGTGAATAATTAAATATTATTATATCTTCTTTGTTAATTTTATTTAAAACAAATTCAAATATTTCATAGCTTTCTTGTCGTTTTGATTCAACTGAGCTAAATGATATGGAGTTGGTGATCCCTACAATTAATAATAAAAAAACAGTTGAATAAAATATTTTATTTGTTTTCATTCTGCTTAAAAAATATGAAAAACAAAACCAGAAGCAGCCAAGTGCTGGAAACATATATCTACTAATAAAAAGGGGTTTTATATATAATGAAACTAAAATTCCAGTAAATAATAGCCCTACTAATATTAAAAATCCACTTAGAACAAATGAATTGTATATTGACTTATTTTTATACTTTATAAACATAATGAAAATTACGTATAAACTTAGAATTATAGTTAAACATCCAAGTAAATAGTTAAAATTATGGGAATGTGTTTGTGGGAAAAATGCAAATTTTATATACGTAACTAAAGTTTCTAAATTTATTTTTGGAATCCAGAAGTTTTCTCTAACTTTTCCAAACTGTTTAAATATTATTAATATCCAAGGCATATATAATAATACAGTTAATAAAGCATAAAAAATGTATTTTTTTAAACCATTTCTATTATTAAAAATCATCCATATAAACAAAAACAAATATATAAATGCATTNNACAGATGAGTGTAAGCTGATAGTAAACTTAATAATGTAAAAATAAACCAACTAAGATGACTATTGTTTTTAATAACATCAAAGCAGTATAAATATGATGTAGTGACAAACAACATACTCCAACTATACATTCTAATTTCAATACTGTATTCAAGCATATTTGGCATACTTACAATACAAATTGCAAAGATAGCAGAACTTACTGAACCAAAATCTTTTCTTATTTTTGTTATTGATAAAATTAAAAGAATAATATAAGGTACAATTGATATTAATTTACCGATAATTATTTCATTTAATGAAGTATATTTTAACAAAATATCAACAAAAAATTTTAATATAAAATAATAAAGTGGAGGGTGCACATCATTAGCTGTTTGTTTAATAATTTCTATATATGAATTTTTAATAATAGTAAGTGAATAAGCTTCATCTGTCCAAATTCCTTTATTGAAAGCATTTAATATCATAACTAATAATATCATTATAGAAAAATAATATAATGAATTTACAATTGTATTTTTTTTTGTATTTTTGAAATTCATTAATATCAGTCCTTTTTTAATTATCTCTAATTTATATTATTATTAATTTTAAGGCTTTTATAAATTATTGTTTAAAATAATTTAATAAATTTTTTAAGTAAAATGATTTTATATTAATTAGATGTTTAGGCTATAAAAGCATTTATTGGTTCAATTAATTTTGCTATTTTAAAAAATGTATATTATAATAAACATAAACGTTATCTTAGTAAACTTATTAGGAGAAATTATCATGCCATTTGAAATAGAGAGAAATGATATAACAAAAATGCAAGTTGATGCAATAGTGAATGCTGCTAACTCTGCTCTTAAAATGGGTGGAGGAGTTTGTGGCGCAATCTTCAAAGTAGCAGGCTTTAAAGAATTACAAGAAGAGTGTGATAAAATAGGCGGTTGCAAAGTTGGAGAATCCGTTATAACTAAAGGGTATAACCTTTATGCTAAATACATAATTCATACGGTTGGTCCTATATGGCAAGGTGGAAAAAATGAAGAAGAACAACTTCTTTACAACTGCTATATAAATTCTTTAAATTTAGCTAAGAAAAATAATATAGAATCCATAGCTTTTCCTCTTATTTCATCAGGTATTTATGGATATCCTAAACATGAAGCTTTTAAAGTAGCTTTATCTGCTATAGAGCAATTTCTATTTAATAATGAAATGATGATTTATTTAGTAGTTTATGATGCAAAGGTATTTGAATTAAGCGAAAAACTCTTTAATTCAATTTCTAAATATATAGATGATAAATATGTTGAAGAACATAATTTAAATGAAAATATTAGAATTTTAAGCGATTATGATTTATTTGAATTTAAAACAACAAAAGATTATGCATCAAGTCCAAAAGTAAAACGAAAAAGAAAATTAGAAGATGTTGTTTCTCAAATGGAAGAAACTTTTTCTGAAATGCTTTTTAGATTAATCGATGAAAAAGGAAAATCAGACGTTGAAACTTATAAAAAAGCCAATATGGACAGAAGATTGTTTTCAAAAATAAGAATAGACAAAGAATATAAGCCTAAAAAAACAACAGTACTTGCTTTAGCTATTTCACTTGAGTTTCGAAAATAGGAATAAGTAAGGATAGAGCTGTAAATTTTTGCTCTGATAGTGAAGGAACAAAATTAAATTATGAAGCAGTCTGCAGCTTTGTAAGCAGTTATAGAAAAGACGAGAAAGTTGATGCAAGCTGGAAATCAGAAATTGAAAAAGATTATGCTAAGAGAAATAAGAAAAGACGATAAATATAATATGATATTTAAGCAAACATAAGATAAATAAAATTTTAAATAAGTAAAAATATATTGCTTTAGAAAGATATTTTATAATGATAATATCTCTTTTAATATTATGTAATGGATTTGTTATAAATGGGATTTTTATGAAAAAGACAAACTTTCATCCATCAAAGCATGGATTTCATTTTAATAATAATTTTGTTAATAAGTTTTTAAATACTAAGTTATTTAAGGTGGAAACTTATGGAAGATGTGGCGGTATATCATATGCAGCGTTGGATTATTATTATTCAAATTTAAGAATTCCTACCCATGAATCAAAAGATTTTCCTAATAAAAAAGTTCCGCCAGATAAAAGCCTTTTATCAGATTATATTTACAAAAGGTCCTTGGATAGTTTTTTAAATTTAACTTCATATAAATTTATATTTTGGTCTTTATTTAGTAAAAATAAGAGGGATAAAATTCTACACAAATGTTTAAATAAAGAATTTCTTAAATTAAAAAAATCGATAGATATTGGGAACCCCGTTGTTTTAGGCTTAAACAGCGCTTCTAAAATATCTGATATTTTTATAAATCATCAAGTAGTCGCATATGGGTATGACTATGGTAGCAATGATAATAATTTAATTTTATATATTTACGACAATAATTTCCATGACACAGAAGTTACTCTTGTTTATGACACTTTAAATAAAAATTTTAGAGATTCTAACAATAATTTATGGAAAAGTTTTTTTGTTTAAAATTATCATTACAAAAAGCCTATTTATAAGGATTTAAACATAATTGAAAAAACAAATGAGGAATCTTTAAAAAGCAAATATATTATAGAAAATGTAGGAGAGTTTCCATCAAATATAAAATACCTCGATATTAATATAGATTATGAAAATAAAGATAACCATGTAATAAATGCTGGGGAAAAACAAACATATATTGCCTATAATTAGCATAAGCAAATCAATTTTATCAGTAAAAATTCCAGGTTTATTGTAAAAAATAGTATAAAATGATAAAAATATTTACAAAATTAATTATTATTTTTATTATTATTTGTATAGTATTTTAAAAGATATTTAAATTTAAATAAAAAAATCTTATGAAAATTATTTGATAATTGGCATAATAATTGCAATTTATTAAAATTTAAATATGTTTATTTAGGCAAAGATAAACATAAAATAATTTCTTTAAGGGGCAATATAATGAACAAAATATTTTTTAATGGGAAAATTTATACAATGGATAAAAATGATTCTGTTGTTGAAGCAGTTTATGTTGAAGATGGAAAAATTAAAAAAACTGGCAGTAATGATGAAATATTTTCTTTGAAAAAAGATGGGGATAAAATAGTGGATCTTCATAATCAAACTGTAGTACCTGGTTTTAATGATTCTCATTTACATATGTTATTATATGGACAATGTTTAAATGAGGTAATGCTCTTTGGGTCAAAATCTCAGGACGAAGTTGTAGAAAGAGGAAGTGAATTTCTTAAAACCCATGAGTTATCAGAAGGACAATGGTTAGTAGGACGTGGGTGGAATCACGATGACTTTGAAAATAAAAAAATGATTACTAAATATGATTTGGATAAAATTTCTACAGAAATTCCTATAATGTTTTCAAGAGCATGCTACCACATAATTACTTGTAATTCAAAAGCATTAAAATTAGCAGGTATTACTAAGGATACAAAATTAGAAAATGGTGAAGTTGAAGTAATAGACGGCGAAATGACCGGTGTTTTAAAAGAAGGTGCAGGACAAATAGTTAGCTCTATAATAAATAATATGAAAAGAAAAGAAACTAAAAATGATTTATTAGCTGCTATGAATAAAATGTCTTCTTTTGGAATAACAAGTGTTCATTCTGACGATGACATCACAGATGGAGATTATAATGTTGTTGAAGCATATAAAGAAATTGAAGCTGAAGGAAAAATGGATGTTAGAGTTTTTCAACAGTGCAGGATATATAATATAGAAGGTTTTAATGATTTCATTAATAGAGTTTATAATAAATTTGAACCAACTGAAAACTATAAACTTGGTTCTGTAAAAATATGGACGGATGGATCTTTAGGTGGAAGAACTGCATTAATGAATGAACCATATTCTGATGACATTAATACAAGTGGTATTTCAACATTTGAAAAAAATGATTTGTTTGATTTAATATCCGCTGCACATTATAACAATTTGCCTGTTGCAATTCATGCCATAGGGGACAAAGCTGTAGATATTGCTATAGAGGGGATTGAAAAAGCTAAAGTAAAAAATCCAAAAGAAGATATGAGACACGGTATTATACATTTGCAAATTACTTCTAAAGAAGCTCTTAGAAAAATTAAAGAAGACAATATAATTGCATTTATTCAACCAATTTTTGTTGGAACTGATTATAAAATTGTTGAAGATAGAGTTGGCAATAGAGCAAAGGATTCATATAACTGGAAAACTTTACTTGATTATGGGGTGAAAATTCCTTTTAGTACTGATAGCCCAGTTGAATCTCCAAATCCTCTTGAAAATATTTATTGTGCAGTAACAAGAATGGATTTACAACAAAAGCCTGAAGGTGGTTGGCTTCCTGAACAAAAGTTAACTGTTAGTCAAGCTGTTAAAGCATATACTGTTGACTCAGCATATGCATCATATGAAGAAAATGTAAAAGGAAGTATAGAAGAAGGAAAATTTGCAGATATGGCTGTTTTATCCCATAATATATTTGAACTTCATCCTGTTAAAATTAAAGATGCATATTGTACTATGACAGTTAAAGGTGGAAAAATTGTTTATAAAAAATAAATTGTATTGCATCATATATTTTACTGTTAATTGCAAATGATGAATTGATGTAATATAATATCATATATGATTATGATTATGGTTTAGGAGGATGCAATGTTATATTATGTAATAGATGCTTTTACAGAAACAAAATTTGGTGGAAATCCTGCGGGAGTTGTAATACACCAAAATTTAGATGAAAATTTTATGCAAAAATTCGCTTGTGAAATGAGATTTTCAGAAACAGCTTTTATAAAACAATTAGAGGATAAAAATTTTGAAATAAGATTTTTTACACCAACAAATGAAGTTGATTTATGCGGCCATGCAACAGTTGCCTCATTTAAAGCTCTTTTAGACTGTAAGTTAATACAAGATGAAGACAAATATTTTATGAAAACTCTTGCGGGCAACCTACCTGTTACAGTAAAAAATTCATTTATTATGATGGAACAAGCTATACCTTTAATTGGAAAATCATTTGATAATTATAATGAATTAGCTAAAATATTTAACATAGATATAAATGATATAGGAGATGTGAAATTTAATTTAGTTCCACAAGCTGCAAGCACTGGTTTATGGGATATTATGCTTCCTGTTAAATCAAAGGAAGCACTTTATAAATTAAATCCTGATTTTAATGCTCTTTCAGAGTATTCAAAAGTAAGCGATGTTGGCGGAGTACATGCATTTACTCTTGATACAGAAGAAGGAACAGCATTATGCAGAAATTTCTGTCCTTTATATGGTATTGATGAAGAAGCAGCTACAGGAACATCAAATGGTGCTTTAACTTATTATTTATATAAAAACAATGTAATAAATAAATTTAATAAAGAATATTCTTTCCTTCAAGGGCACAACATGGGAAGACCTTCTGTTATAACTACGAAGTTAATAAATGAAGAAAGCCCAAGAGTAATGGTAGGCGGAAAAGCAGTTATTTTAACTAAAGGTGAAATAGTTAATTAAATAAAAATAAATTTAGTTCAATATATTTAAATATTGGGCTATTTTTATTTTTAAAATATTAATGTTTAATAAGATAATATATGGTAAAATACTTAATAAATTAAAAAAGGAAATTTAAAATATGAAATATAACAACATAAAGAAAGCAAAATTTTTAAAAAGGCCAAACAGGTTTATTGCGCATATTGAAATAGATGGAAAAGAAGAAATCTGCCATGTTAAAAATACAGGTAGGTGTAAAGAATTATTAACTTATAATGCAGATGTGTTTGTTCAAGAATTTGATAGTCCTAAACGCAAAACTAAATTTGATTTAATTTCAGTTTATAAAGGTGAAAGACTTATTAATATGGATAGTCAAGTGCCTAATAAGGTATTTCATGAATGGGTGGAAAATAGTGATTTATTTGAAAATATAATCTTAATTAAACCTGAACATAAATATAAAAATTCTCGTTTTGATTTTTATATAGAAACTAAGACAAGAAAAATATTTGTAGAAGTTAAAGGTGTAACATTAGAAGAAAATGGAGTGGTATTGTTCCCCGATGCACCAACAGAAAGAGGTTTAAAGCATATTAATGAATTAATTGAGTGTATGGATGAAGGATATGATGCATACATTATGTTCATAATTCAAATGGAGGATGTTTCTTATTTTACCCCTAATATTATTACTCACAAAGAATTTGGTGATACTCTCATTAAAGCACACAAAAAAGGAGTCAAAATATTAGCTCTTGATTGCCAAATCACTGAGGATAGCATTGTTGCAAATAATTATGTTGAAGTAAAATTATAAAATTTTATAATGTTATATTTAATATAAAATATATTTTGTTTTAAAAAATTATAAAAGGGTAAAATTATTATAAATTATAGTTTCAATTAAGCAATCTGTTATTATGAAAAAGTCAAAATTTAATAGCGGATGGAAAGCTGCCACATTAGCATGGATAATAAGTTCAATTATATTTCCGTTTCTACCTGAATTAATGAAATCTATATTTGATGGTTACCCCTTATCACTTAATTATCCTCCATCAGAATATATAGCTACCATGGGATTTTGGGGCGCAATATTTCTATTAGTTTGGATTCCAGCAGGATTTAAAGCAAGCAGGATATATAAAGAAGTAGGCTTTATAACATCCCGAAATTATGTAATAAAAATTTTTATTATTATGTTAATTTTATTAAGCTTTATATTTCGTTTTTTATGGAACAGTTAAGCTTAATTCATTAAAGCTATTTTTGCTAAAAAGCAGGAATAGCTTTTCATTTATGGATTTCAAATATTATAATATCAATTAAATTTTTTTGAAAAATAATATTTGAAATATTAGAAGCAATGTAGTATAATTCTTAAGGAAACGAAATTGAATTATACAATTTGAATTAATTGTTCGGAAAAAGCATTTGTAAAAGGAGATTAATTATGTTTACAATAAATAATTATGTAATAGCAGAAAGTCTTGAACAAGCATATGAATTAAATCAAAACAGAAGAAATGTAATACTTGGAGGAAATCTTTGGCTTAAAATGAGCAGAAAAGCAATAGGTAAAGCTATAGATTTATCAACTCTTGGGTTAAATAACATAGAAGAAACAGATGATGAATTTAAAATTGGATGTATGTGTACTTTAAGGGATTTAGAAATACACGAAAAATTAAATAGTTACTTTAACGGTGTTATTTCAAAATCAGTAAATAATATAGTAGGGGTTCAGCTTAGAAATGGTGCTACAATAGGTGGAACTATATTTTCAAGATTCGGATTTTCAGATGTTTTAACAGCACTTTTAACGTTGGACACATATGTTGAGTTATATAAAGGTGGAATTATTCCTTTATCTGATTTTGTAGACATGCCATTGGACAATGATATTTTAGTTAATATAATAATAAAAAAAGATAACAGAAAAGTTTCATATTTAAGCCACAGAATGAGTTCAAGTGATTTACCTGTACTCACTTGTGCAATTTCAAGTATAAACAATGAATGGAATATTGTAATTGGAGCAAGACCTATGAAAGCAAAACTTACAAAATTTAAAGCAAGTTCTAATCTTACTGAAGATGAAGTAAATAATTTTGTTAAAAATATAAATGATTCAGTTAAATATGGATCAAATTTCAGAGGTAGCAAAGAATACCGTCAAATACTTGCAGAAGTTTTTATAAAAAGAAATATACAATCAATAGTAAATGTATAATCTCAGGAGGAAATATGAAAATTAAATTATGGATAAATGACAGGGAATTTGAGGATGAAATTTCACCTGATACAGTTTTAATAGATTTTATTAGATCACAAGGATTTTTAAGTGTTAAAAGAGGATGCGAAACATCGAACTGCGGACTTTGTACAGTGTATTTAGAAGGTAAACCGGTACTTTCATGTTCTACTTTAGCTATGAGAGCTGATGGAAAACATATAACTACAATTGAAGGTATCGAAGAAGAAGCTAAAGAGTTTGGTGGATTTATGGCAGATGAAGGTGCAGAGCAATGCGGTTTTTGTAGCCCAGGATTTATCATGAGCGTATTAGCTATGAAAAAGGAATTAAAAAATCCAACAGAAGATGAAATAAAAAAATATCTTGAAGGAAATTTGTGCCGTTGTACTGGATACATGGGACAATTAAGAGCAATAAAGAAATATTTGGAATCACATAAATAAGGAGGAGCAGAATGAAAGTAGTAAATAAAGGTTTAAGAAAAAAAGATGCTATGGCTTTGGTTACTGGAAAGCCTGTTTATACAGACGATATTACTCAAGGAAGCTCTTTAGTAGTTAAATTATTAAGAAGTCCTCATGCACATGCAAATATAGAAGAAATTAATATAGATAAAGCTAAAAATTTAAAAGGAATTGAATGTGTATTAACATATAATGAAGTTCCAAATGCAAGATTTACAACAGCTGGTCAATCATTTCCAGAACCAAGTCCTTATGATAGATTAATTCTTGATAGAAGACTTAGATGTGTTGGAGACCCTGTAGCAATAGTTGCTGGTGTTGATGAAAAA
>DIVM01000164.1 GCA_002435835.1 Firmicutes bacterium UBA6132 | reverse complement strand
GGAATCACTAATGTGGATGACGATCTTAAAACATTGATAGGATAATTTATTAAAAACCACCTTATTTATACGAATAAGGTGGTTTTCCTTATATGGATATAATAAAATTTAATTTTAAATTTATAATAATTGATTTACATCAAATCATTTAGGCAGTACAAATGCTACAATAAAGAAAATAAGAAATAAACCTTATTCATCTTATATATGGTTAAAACTTTATAAAAATTTATTATTAAATTGGAGGAGGAATTAAAATGAGTAAATTTAACAGCTCACAAAAAATCGGTGATATAGCAACTGAATTCCCAAAAGCAAAAGAGTTATTCAAAGAGTACAAAATTGATTTCTGATGTGGCGGAGATCGACAATTAACCACAGCCATCGGGGAACAGGGGCTGGATGAAACTGAAATATTGAATCGTGTGAATGCTTTATACGAAAAATATGCAAATAATCTGGATTCAAGTGATAAAAACTGGCAAGAAGCACCTCTTGGAGAGTTTGTAGATTATATTGTCAACAAACATCACGCTTACCTTTGGGAAGAACTGCCAAGAATAAGCAAATTGACAACAACTATATTGAGAGTGCATGGACCTAATCATCCGGAACTTTCAAATGTTCATAAGTTATTTCATTTAGTTAAGATGGAATTAGAAGTACATTTGGCAAAAGAAGAAGTAGTTCAGTACACGGCAATTAAAAAATATGAAATAAGCAATGAGGAGGCTGATTTAGAAGAAGCAATAAGAATCATTAAAGAACTTCAAGAAGAACATAAAGGTGCAGGAGATATTTTGAAAGAGCTTAGAGTAGTAAATGATGATTATAAAATTCCAGATGATGTTTGCGGAACATATGAATTAACTTATACTAAGCTTCAAGAAATGGAATCGGATTTATTTCAGCATATACATTTAGAAAGCAATATCCTGTTTCCAAGACTTCTTGGCTTAAAGATAGATTAAAAACTGATTCAAACCATTTCTATAGAATTTTGTTATTATGAGCATCTCTAACACGCAATTTATTGTTTTATAAAATGACTTATGAGTTTATAATATTATACACATTGTAGTAAAAGCAACCCGCAAATATTTAGTGGTAAAATTCATTGCTCATTAATACCATCTAATGAAATTAAACTACTTATCAGATTATTGAATATTTGCATTTTACATTGTTTATATGCATACAAGAGACAAGCCTTTAGTTATGAGACTTGTCTCTTTTGAGTTTAGATAAATGACGACCTTGTTTTTTGTATGAAAAAAATAATTTTTTATAATTATTTATATTACTTTTTGCTCGTAATAAAGTGTTCCTTCTTTATTTATTATACACAAAGAATTATTTTTTTTATTTGATAATAATAAGATTAAATTTAAAATTTAAACAATAATTAAGGAGTGTATACATGGACAATCAAATGTTTTGTTATCAATGCGATTAAACAGCAGGAGGCAAAGGCTGTACCAAATTAGGCGTTTGCGGAAAAACACCGGAAATCGCAAATTTGCAGGATTTGCTTATTTATCAATTAAAGGGAATAAGCTGTTATGCAGTTAATTTGATTGAAAAAGATCAATTTAGAAGTTGTTAAATCAGGACAAATTAGACATTTCTTTTTAATCGGCGGATGTGATGGAGCTAAACCAGGCAGAAATTATTACACAAATTTTGCTAAATTAGTTCCTGATGATTGCCTCATACTCACACTTGCATGTGGCAAATATCGATTCAACAAGCTTCAACTTGGAGAGGTTGCAGGATTTCCAAAAGTATTAGATATAGGACAGTGCAATGATTGTTATTCTGCTGTAAGAATTGCGACAGCATTAGCTGATGCATTTGAAACAGACGTATATGGATTGCCGCTGTCAATTATATTGTCCTGGTACGAGCAAAAAGCAGTTGCTGATTTGCTATCTCTATTATCATTAGGAGTTAAAAAAATATTTTTAGGTCCAAGTTTGCCTGCTTTTATTACTCCAAATGTTTTGCAATTCCTTGTAGACACATTCCAACTGACACCGATAAGCCAGCCTGAAGATGATTTAAAATCATGTTTAAATCAAAGCGTTAAATAAATTAAACTTAATAATTTTTTATACTATTTCAATTCATCTAAACTTTCCATGTTTGTGACGATAATTTTTCTCTGCCCTTTAAGTTTAATCCATCCGTTATCTTGAAATACTGAAAGCTTGCGGCTTAAAGTTTCTTGAGATGTTCCTATCAGAGCAGCTAATTCTTTTTTACTTACAGGCAATGTTATCTCATATTCATTATTTTTTTCTTCTATAGCATTTTTTTCAATTTCAAGCAATAAATAATTAGCAATTCTTTGCTCAACGTCACGAAGTCCTATCTGTTCTATAAGCTCTTCTGATTCTTCAATTCTTTCAGTGTACTTTTGAAGAAATTTTAGTGCTATTTCAGGTATTCTTAATAACAGTTCCTTGATCTTTGCACCTTTTATTATACATATTTCTGAATCTTCCAGAGACTCTGCATTATTGTTTAAAATAGTTTTGGAAAACAATGAAAGTTCACCCATGAAATCTCCAGGTTTAAGTATGCGCAAAATTTGCTCTTTCCCTAAAACTGATATTTTAGATATTTTAACAATTCCCTTGTTAACAACAAATAAATTGTCAAAAGAATCACCAGCAGTGAATATTATTTCTCCTTTTTTATATTTCTTGTGGGTGGAAGCGTCCATTACGTTCTCTTTTTCCTCTATTGTTAAATCATTGAATAAGGGGACGCTATCTATACATAAATGCCCATGACTTGAGCAGCATGTGCAATGCTCCATCTTAAACCTCCTATTATTCTTTGTATTTATAATTGATTAATCTTATTGCATTTATTATTACCAATAAAACACTCATTTCGTGAACAAGCATGCCAGATGCCATAAATACATTCTTTGTCAATACACCGATAAGCAATACGAAAACTACTGCAACTGCAAAAAAAATATTTTGTTTCATATTTTTAACTGTAGCACGGCTTAAGCTAAAAGCATATGGCAGTCGGTTTAAATTATCGGACATCAATACCATGTCTGCGGTTTCCATGGCAACATCTGTACCAGAACTGCCCATGGCAATTCCTAAATCTGCAACAGCCAAGGCTGGAGCATCATTGATTCCATCACCTATCATAGCGACTATGGAATTGTTTTTCAACTCATTTAATTTAGAAACTTTATCTTCTGGCAATAATTCTGAGTAATATTCATCTAATCCTAATTTTTTTGCTACAGCTTCTGCGGTTCTTTTGTTGTCACCTGTAAGCATAATAACTTTTTTTACGCCTGCTTTTC
>DIVM01000223.1 GCA_002435835.1 Firmicutes bacterium UBA6132 | reverse complement strand
CTTGAAATAGAACGCGATCCCGATGTCGAATATATCAGTTATGATTCAAGGGTTTTTGCAGTTATGGATATAGCAAGAAAAACTATTGGAGCAGATAATATTACAAATACCAATCACACGGGCAGGGGTGTTACAGTTGCTATAATAGATACAGGGGTAGCACCTCACACCGACTTAGTTTATCCTACCAATAGAATTGTAGGATTTAAAGATTTCGTAAATGAAAAAACAAATGCATATGATGACAATGGACATGGAACTCATTGTGCAGGAATCCTTGGATCTTCTGGATATGCATCTAAAGGTAAATATAAAGGTATTGCTCCAGAAGTAAATATATTGTCCGTAAAGGTTTTAGATGAAAAAGGAAATGGAAAAACTTCAGATATATTATCTGCTATTCAATGGATTATTAAAACAAAGGAGGTTTATAATACTAAAATTATAAATTTATCTTTAGGGGCCATAGCTCAGTATAGAGAAAGAAGAGATCCATTAGTAAGAGCAGCAAATTTAGCCATAGAAAACAATATGATTGTTATTGCAGCTGTAGGAAATTCAGGTCCCTTAAGAAGCACCATATTATCACCTGCAACGGGTAGATATGTCATTTCAGTTGGAGCACTTAATGATAACAGAACAAATGATTTAAGCCAAAATTTTAAAATTGCTGATTTTTCAAGTCGTGGTCCAACACTGGACAGAATTAAAAAACCAGATTTGTTAGCTCCTGGCGTAGATATAATGTCTCTATCAAATACAAATTTAAACAGTTATACAAATCTAAGTGGAACATCTATGTCAGCTCCAATGGTTTCTGGAGTTGCAGCTTTACTTTTAAATGAAAACTCAAATTACAGTCATTTCGACATTAAAAGAATACTCATGAATTCATGTTCGAAAATTAAAGCCACATCCGTGGACCAAGGTGCAGGAGTTTTAAACTTAAGCAAAATTTTTCATAAATGAATAAAAGCACTGGTTATATTTACACCAGTGCTTACTTTATTTTTTATGATATTATTATACCCTTACCCATGGACTTAGCTTTAGAAAGGTTCATTTCTGATTTATACATTAATTCTTCAATAGATTCGCCACCATATTCTAATAAAGAACCGCTAACACTTATTTCTGTATCATCTAATTTTATGGAGCGTTTTTTTATATCTTGCTTTATTTTTTCCATCATGATTTTTGCGATTTCATAATCCATGTTGTTAAAAATGATTAAAAATTTATCGCTTCCTATTCTTGCTGCCACATCAATTTTTCTTGCTATTGTACTTATTAAAAATGCAACATTTTGAAGCACTGCATCTCCTAATTTAAAACCAAAATTTAAGTTTATTTCACTAAAATTATCTACATCCAACATCATAAGGCAAAATTTTTCGCCTTCATCATTATAACTATCCATACTGTTTTTTAAACAATGAATTATGTATTGAAAATTATTAAGCTTAGTAATAGGATCTAAATTTGATCTTTCTTTTAATTCATTTTCAAGATGTTTAATTTGAATATCCCTTCCAAGCAATTCTCTTTTTATTTCTTTTTTTTCTGTTTGATCAGATATTACAGCAAAAAAGCTTTCATCTTGATCATTATAACCAAATACATTCAATTTTAAATGTTTTTCAAAAACGTCAAAATATTGCTCTATTATTTTAGATTCATTTGTCATAGCTGCTTCAGAAATTATTTTAGTCCAATTAAAAACAGACTTATTTAAATTAGGAAATACATCTGTCATATTTTTATTGATTAAATAATTAACAGGTACATCTAATATATACTCTACAGATTTATTTGCAAAAACTACTTTTAAATCAACATCTTCAGTATCCTTATGAATAATTAGAAATTTTAAGGCCGCCATCGATATATACTCTAAATATTTCTCCATTAAATCCCCCATTTCTGTTAATATTAATCATCCTCAAAATCAGACTTAAGTATATTTGAAACCGCTTTTTTTATTGTTTCATACTCAAAACCCTTATTTAATAAATAATTATATATTTTCATTTTTCTTTTTAATGGTTCTTCTTTTGTCAGAGTTCTTAACTTCTTTTCAGCTAACTCCATAGCTCTTTGTATTTCATCTTCATTTGAAATATCTTTTAATTTATCCTGAATTATTTCTTTATCAATTCCCTTTTGATATAGTCTTTCTTGAATTTTTCGTTTTCCGTATTTAGACACATTTATTTTATCACGAATAAATAATTCGCTGTAATTTTCATCATCAATATATTTATTTATTTTTAGCTTATGAATTATATTATCGATTGTTTCTTTTTCATAACCTTTTTCTGCCAACTTATCTCTTATTTCTTTTTCGCTTTTAGGAGACCTACCTAAAATAGAAACTGCATAATTTAGTGCTTTTTTTTCATTTTCTGTTATTAAAATTTCAGAAATAAAATCATCATCCAATTCCATATTCTTTGATAAAGAATATTTAATCATAGTATTTAAATCAAGCCCAAAAGCAAACTCATCATCTAAATAAATATTTACTCGGTCTTTATTTTTCTTTTGATATTCCACTTTGGTTATTTTTTTCATAAATGTTCCTTAATGTTCCTTATTTAGCCCTCAATTATAATTATATTTCACTGTTTATATTTTATCACAGCAATTTGATTTTGTCTAATATAATGTTATAACCAGGGGGTTTTAACTCAATAAGTTAAATATCTGAAGCTTGTCATCCTGAATGATAGCGAAGGATATTATTCTTTTTGTATAATAATTATAACATTCGTAATAGATAAATAAAAAATGGTGTTATTTGTAGAAAAATGTAAAAAAACCAGAATTTATCATCCTGGTTTTTTTTACTTATCTTAAATTTTTAGCTTTTACTCTTATTAAGGTTTCCTTTTCATCCTTTGGTTCATCCAATATCAAACCATGAGGTATTTTATTACCATCATCATCTACGGATATAAATGTAAGGTATCCATCAACTGGCATCATAGCTCTAATTTCAGAATAAACTTCACAGTGTACAACTATACTCGTTTTACCTAAGTGAGCAATTCTGCTTGTAAATGTTATAATATCACCTTTATTAACAGGACATTTGAAAACTAAACCATGTATATTTAAACAAACTATATTTTTAGGATCTCCTATAGTAGTAGCTGCTGCTATAAATGCTGATTCTACAAACCATTCTGCAGTTCTGCCTGCAAACAATGTTCCATGGTGATTTAAATCTTCTGACTTAACTAATCTTGAACAAATATACTCTTTCATGAAAACCTCCAGTTAATTATTTTCTATGCTGTTTTTTCTGTTTTTTTATGCCACATAACAAGCATAGGTCCAGCTAAACAAATTGTTGAATAGCAACCGCTTATTATACCTATTAGCATAGGTAAAGCAAAAGTTTTTATAGAATCTATGTTGTAAACAAATGCAAATATATATACTATTAAAACACTTACTGCTGTTACAACACTTGTGTTGATTGAACGAGTTAATGATTGATTTATGCTCACATTAACTAATTCTTCAAAAGACTTTCTTTCATATTTTGGTTTATTTTCTCTTATTCTATCATAAATAACTATTGTATCGTTTATCGAATAACCTATTATAGTCAAAGTTACTGCTATAAATGAATCATTAATAGGTATATTAAACATGGTAAATGTAAAGAAAACAACTAAACAATCATGAACTAATGCAATTAAACCTACAACCCCAGCAGAAAGTCCTGAAATTTTCTTGAATCTAAATCTAACATATAATATTATGAAAATGGATGATAAAACTATTGCTATCATACCATTTGTCAATGCTTTTTTGCCTATAAAAGGCTCAACTACATTTGATTCAGATAATTCTAAATTTGCATTTGGAAATTTTTCTTTTAAAACTGCATCTAATTGCTCTTGTTCACTAACTGCTAAGCCTTCATTTCCTGATAAATTCAAAACAACTTTTTTGCTTTTGGTAGCCATATCTTCTGTTATCTGAGCTTCTGTATTTCTTCCAAGAGTTGATGAAGCAATATCAGCAACTTCTTCAGAATTTATATCGCCTTCAAAAGAATATTTTATTATAGCTCCGCCTTTAAATTGGATGGATAAATTAACTCCATTTATAAATAACGAAGCAATTCCAAGCAACATAATAACTGCGGAAATAGCAAAGAATATTTTCCTTTTATTATAAAAATTAATCATTATATTGCCTCCTTTATTCCATAAAAGCTTTTTTTTCTAAAAGAATTGTTCATACTTAAAGATTTTGTCATAAGTCTTGATGCTGTAATTCCTGAAGCGAAGTTTAAAATACATCCTACCATTAAAGTATAACCAAATGATAACATAGAACCTGTCCCAAATATCATCAGAATTATTGATGTTGCAATACTTGTTACATTACCATCAAAAACAGCAGAAAATGCTCTGTGATATCCAGTATCTATGGATCCACCAAGAGTTTTTCCTTCTCTTAATTCTTCTTTTATTCTCTCGGAAACAATAACATTAGCATCAACTCCCATACCTATTGACAAAATTATACCGGCAATACCTGGCAAAGTTAATGTCATTTGTGGAATTGAAAGAGCTAAAAGCTGAACTGCTAACTGTAAAGTTAAAGCAAAACAAGCTACCACTCCTAATAATCTGTAATAAACAAGCATGAACAAACATACAAGTATAAATGCTGTTAATCCTGCTTTAACCATTACATCAAGAGCACCTAAGCCAAGAGTTGGTGTAATAGTGCTGTGATTTTTTGATACAAGGGAAAATGGAAGTGCACCTGAATTTATTTTAGTAGCTAAATCTTTTGCTTCTTCTATACTTCCTATGTTAGATATAACAGATTCTCCACCAGTTATTGGTTCATTAACAGTCGGAGCTGAAATTAAAGTTTCATCCATATAAATTGATATAGGTTGGCCTACTAACTTAGTTGTAGCATCTGCAAAAAGTTTTGTTCCTTCTGAGTTGAATTTTAACGTTACTACAGGTCGATTATTATCCCTGTCAACTTGAACTATACTTTCTACAACATCCTTGCCTTCTACTAAAATATTTCCTTGTGGATCTCTAAATGTTAATTTTGCAGTTTCACCTAACTCTGCAATTGCTTTTTGTGGATTAAAATCAGCTTCATCAGATTTCCATGGGAAACGAATTATTATTTGCTTATTATTTTTATCAATTGCAACTTCCCTGTCCATTATATTTTGAGAGTCAAGTCTTGTTTCCATAATTATTTTTGCAGATTCTAATTCTGCATCTGTTGGCATTCTGTCTAAGTTTTCAGGTTCAAAAACAGCTTCAACCCCACCCCTTATGTCGATACCAAATCTCATGTCTTCTACACCCTTGATTTGTAATGGTCCTGCATTAATACCCAATATGGATATTAATGTAATTGCAACTATAAAAATTGCAACAAAGATGTACATATTTTTGTTAGTTCTCAATTATTATTCCTCCTACGTATTGTTTGATTAATTTAGTTAATAAATTAAAAAGATAACTATAATATCATACTACATAGGTCTAAATTTTTCCATCCTTTTTATGAATATATAGTACAATAAAAACACTGATGTCATAAATAATAAATAACCTATTTAAAACTGCAGTGTTTTTATTTTTATTTTTATCTTTATCATAAAATCTCATTTCCGTATTTCCGTCAAAGAAATTTGAAACAATATTTCTATAATATTTTTGCGAGCGAAAATTAAACATTTCAGCTCTTGATTTTTCTTCATTTAAATTTAATATTTCTTCAGGTATATAATAGCTATTTAAAATATTGTCATAATTATTACTTATAATATTCTTATTGCTGTAATAAATATGTTCAAAACTTAAAATAGAAAAGAAAACGACTATAAACATTATAAAAGCAATTGATTTTCTTTTATTAAAATAAATGTTTATAGTCATTATATTATCCTCTAAAATATATTTTTTACATGTTTTTTGTAAATTTTAAAAGTGCATTAACAACACCATATAACATTATCATAACTATGAATATTGCAGCCATGCCTAAACCCATAAGTTCTAATGATTTAATTACTGTTTCACCCATTTTATACCTCCTACATCAATCCTGGTACTAAACCTATTATAACTCCGCCGGCTATAACAGATGCTATTTGTCCAGATACATTAGCTCCAACTGCATGCATTAACAAGTGATTTTGTGAGTCTTCTTCAAGTCCCATTTTTTGAATAACTCTTGATGACATAGGGAATGCTGAAATTCCTGCTGCTCCAACCATCGGGTTTATTTTTTCTTTCAAGAATATGTTCAAGAATTTAGCAAATAAACATCCTGCTATTGAGTCGAATACAAATGCTAAAAGTCCAAGTCCCATGATTAAAGCAGTGTTAAATGAAATAAATGCTTCTGCTGTCATACTTGCTGAAATTGTAAGACCTAATAATAATGTAATTAAATTTACAAGATCTTTTTGAGCTGTTTCAGATAATGCTCTTAAAACTCCGCATTCTCTTATTAAGTTTCCAAACATTAAGAAACCAACTAATGATATTGATGCAGGAGCTACAAGACCAGCTATTATTGTAACTGCTATAGGAAATAAAAGTCTTGTCATTCTTGTAACACTTTTCGGGTTATATTTCATTCTAATTTGACGATCTTTTTTTGTAGTAACCATTTTAATTGCAATTGGTTGTATAATTGGAACCAATGCCATATATGAATAAGCTGCTACTGCTATAGGTCCAATATAATTGCTTTTTAATACTTGAGAAACCAATATTGATGTAGGGCCATCAGCTGCACCAATTATTCCGATTGAAGCTGCATCTTGTATAGGAAATCCTAATAATGCTGCTATAGTAATTGTAGCAAAAATACCAAACTGTGCTGCTGCACCAAATAACAATAATCTTGGGTTAGAAAGAAGTGGTCCGAAATCTATCATTGCCCCAATTCCTATAAATAATAAAAGTGGCATCATTTCAGATGATTCTATACCAACTTCAAAAAGCCAATCAATTATACCATGTACCTCTCCTATACCAGGTAAAGTTTGATTTAAAACACCTGACAATGGTATATTTACAAGTATTGCACCAAATCCCATTGGTAATAATAAAGAAGGTTCTAATTCTTTAGATATTGCAAGATATATTAGTAATCCACCAATAATCCACATTAAAATTTGTTTCCAGGTAATTAACATAATTCCTTCGATTAAAAATTCCATAATTTCTCCTTGTCAAACATTACGTTTAATATTTATTTTCTTATTATGGTTGCATTTTATAGTAAAAAACTTTTTCTATCAATGATATTGAATTGCCAAAATACCTGATTTTAGGCTATTTTATACAAAAAAA
>DIVM01000291.1 GCA_002435835.1 Firmicutes bacterium UBA6132 | reverse complement strand
AACTGTTTATTAAATCTTCCATTGATTCTATTGTCCTCCTTTTAAATATAATTAATTTGTTTATTATAAAATGAAAAATAGGCGATTTTACAAATTTGCAAGACCGCCTTTTTGTGTACTTTATTTTAGTTATTCTGAATGATTTGTTATGAATTCTTCAACTTTTCCTTCATCCATTAATCTTTGAAGTGTTTTATTAATAGAATCTAACAATTCTTTATTTCCTTTTTGAACAGCAATTCCGTAAGATTCGCTTATATCACCAAAAATAACTGAACTAAGATTTGAATTATTTTTTACTATTTCTTCTGCTGGAAGTTTATCAATTACTACAGCATCAAGTCTACCTGCTAATAAATCTTGAGCAGCTTCTAATGCATTTTTATATTGAACAACTTCAGAACCAGAACCTTTTAAATCACCATCATCTAAATTAATTGAATCTGAAATTGCAAGGTCACCTGTAGTTCCAAGTTGAACTCCAATTTTTTTACCTTTTAAGTCATCCATAGTTTTTATTGGAGCATCATTTTTAGATATTATATTTTGAATTGATTCAACATAGGCAATAGAAAAATCAACTTCTTCTTGTCTTTCAGGAGTAATCGTCATGCCTGCTGCTACAAAATCAGCTTTACCTTCAACTAATGATGGAACTAAACTGTCAAAATTAATATGTTCTATTTTTAATTCTTTTCCTAAATTCTTTGCTATTTCTGCAGCTATGTCTGCATCTACGCCCACAATTTTCTCGCCTTCAAAATATTCAAAAGGTGCAAATTCTGCATTAGTATACATTACTAATGTATCTTTTTCTGCTGGTTTATTTTCTGTATTTTGATTTGTATTTTCTTTTGAGCTACAACCAGTTAACAGTGAAAATGTCATTGTTGCAATTAATAGTGTTGATAATATTTTTTTCATTATATCCTCCAAAATTTATATATATTTTCAATTTTCAACTTTCATTATAATAACACCTTATTTTTATAAAGTCAATAATTTTACATAAAAAAGTATAAATATATAAATATTCTAAAATTGTATTCTTATTCTTTCATAATTTATTATTTGTATTCGTAATACAATCAATATTTAAATAATATAAATAAAAAAAAGCTTCTGAATACCCAAATTTAAGCGGAAGTGAATACTATAGAAAAGTTAGTGCTTTCCTATAGTATAAAAAAGAACCATGCATTATAAATACATGGTTCTAAAAATTATGTTTGATTTATTCATTTTATTTACTGTTACAAACTGCTAATGTTAATTTTAAACATTCTTTAATATCTTCTTTGCTAAATATTTCGCCAGATGAATGAATATTTCTTGTTGGAATTGATATAACTCCACTTGGAACGCCATCTCTTAGAGTGTGAATAGCTCCAGCATCTGTTCCACCAAATTCTAAAATTTCATATTGATATTTAATATTATTTTTTATGGCTAAATTAGTTAATAAATTTTTAATATTAGTATGAGTTATGATAGATTTATCCATAAGCTTAATTGCAGCCCCAGAATTCAGTTTAACATCCATTTTAGTTCCGTCCAAGCTATCCCCTGTAGCAGTTACATCAAGCGCAATAGCTATATCTGGGTTTACCGAGTAACCTGCTGTTTTAGCTCCTCTTAAACCTACTTCTTCTTGAACTGAAAATACATAATAAACGTCATTATCTGTATTAGGATGATTTTTTATAGCTTCTATTAATACATAACATCCTGCTCTATCATCTGCAGCTTTACACATAACACAGTTATCTGTTTCATAGTAATCTGTTTTAAAAACACATATATCACCTATTAAAAAGTTTTCTTTTAAAATATTTGAATCAGTTATAGCGACATCTATAAATAATTTATTCATGGCTATTTTTTCTTTATCTTCTAATTTTTCTGAGCATATAATTCCTTCATATTCATTATCAAATACAACACGCTGTCCAAGAATTTCTTTAGGGTGTAATCCGCCTATATTAGTAAAACGCAGAAACCCTTTTTCATCCACATGAGTTATCATAAAACCTATTTGATCCATATGTGCAGAAAACATAATTTTTTTACCCTTTCCGGCTTTTCTTACAATTAAATTACCAAGGGCATCTACATTAATATCATCAGCAAAATCTTTTATTTCATTTATGATTAATTCTCTTATATTATTTTCTCTTCCAGAAGGCGAAATGCAATCGGATAATTTTTTCATTAATTCACTGTTAAAGTTCATTTTAAATCTCCTTTATATATTTTGATTTGATATTTCTTTTAAAACTGATGCAGTTAAATCAACAACTGAATTATAATCATTTTTGTTCATAACAGATACGGGCGAATGAATATATTTGCATGGAACTGATATGGCAACAACTTTAGCTCCTTTTTTACTTGTATGAATTTTCCCTGCATCGTTACCGCCTGATGTAGCGTTTTTATATTGATATTTAATATTATATTTTTCTGCTATATCAGCAACTTTTCTTACTAAATCAATATCATAAATTGTTGAATTATCCATTAATGATAATGCAGCACCTTTACCTATGACAGTTCCTTTAAAGTGATCCTCTATATCAGGCATATCAACACATACAGTTCCTTCTATAACAATTCCCAGATGAGGTTCAATTTGTGAAGAAGCTGTAATTGCACCTCTTAATCCAACTTCTTCCATTACAGTGAATACTGCATAAAAGTCTAAATCAAGTTTTAAGCTTAAAATTTGTAGTAAAGTACTTACACCTACTCTGTCATCCAAAGCTTTTGCTTTTATCATATCATTTCCAAATTCTACATAGCTACTTTTGAAAGAAACATAATCTCCTATTGTTACAATTTTTTCAGTTTCTTCTTTTGAATTTGAACCTATATCTATGTATAATTTATCTATAGGGACAGGTTTACCTTTTTCTTCAACGCTCATTAAATGAACAGCTTTTGATCCTATAACACCAGTGATTTTTTTGTCACCTATTTCAACTATTTTAGAATTTAAAACTCTTTCATCCAATCCACCAACAGCTTGAAATTTTATAAACCCGCTACGATCAATATGTGTAACTATTAAACCAACTTCATCCATATGAGCAGCAAGCATAATAGTTTTATTTTTCTTTCCTTTGTTATGAGCTATTACATTTCCTATTTTATCAATTCTATATTCACATTCAATTTCTTTAAGTTTTTGTTTAATATAATTTCTTACTTCAAATTCACAACCTGATACGCCGGAAAGTTCAGTTAATTCTTTTAAAAACATAATATTTCCTCCAAATCAGAATTATCTATTTCATTAATGAAGCGAGCAATAGCTTTACCTGTATTTTCAATATCTTTAATATCGACAGTTTCAACTGATGTATGCATATATCTTAAAGGAATGGATAATAAAATACACGGAACACCTTCATTATTTATTTGCAACGACTCTGTATCAGTTCCTGTTGAAACAGGTAATGCCTCATATTGAAAATTGTAATGATATTCTTTGCATATTTCTATAAATTTTTTAGTTAATTTTGTGTTTAATCTTCCACCAATAGAAACAATACATCCTTTACCTAATTCTCCAGTTTCAGGAGGCATTTCTGGGGTCATGCCAAAATCAACATCAAGTACTATTCCTATATCAGGATTTATTTTATAACTTGAAGTTGCAGCACCTCTTGAACCAGTTTCTTCTTGAACCGTTGCGGTATAGTAAATATTTGACTTATGTGAAATTTTGTTTAATTCTTTAGCTGTTTCTAGCATTACTGCAATACAAGCTCTATCATCAAGAGCTTTAGCAGATATTAATTTGTTTTGAAGCATTACAGGCTCTCTTTTTACTACAGCAATATCTCCTATTGTAACTATTTCACTTAATTTTTCTTTAGTATAACCAGTGTCTATGTATAAATCACTTAATTTTACTTGTTTTTTTCTTTCTTCAGAGCTTGTTAAATGAGGAGGTTTAATTCCAATGACACCAAAAATATCTTCTTTACCATGAACTAAAATTTCTTGTGCAACTAATGAAGCTGCATTTATTCCACCTACAGATGTAAATTTTAAAAACCCGCCATCTAAAATATTTGTTATCATAAGTCCTATTTCATCAATGTGAGCAGCTAACATTATTTTTTTGTCATTAATTCCATTGGATTTAAAAAACAAACTACCTAATTTGTCTTTTTCAAATGAATCAGTATAAGGTTCAAAGTATTGTATAAGCTTATCTGATGATAAAAACTCATTACCTGATACAAGAGTACTTGAACATATGTCAAATAAAAATTCTTTTATCATTTTAAATCTCCTTATTCTATTTTAAGTATTTAGTATTTGTTAAATTGATTATATTATTTATTGGTTGGGAAAATATTTGTGTTATTTTGCTTTTAAGTTAATTAATGTTTGAATACGCAGTCTCATTCACCAATATATTTGCTCCCTACGGTCGCATATTGGGAATTCGTTGCGGTTGACCTACCGCTATTTTTTCTTCCCTACGGTCTAAAAAATAGGGTTAGGTCAATCGAGTAGGAGGTAATTAATTA
>DIVM01000100.1 GCA_002435835.1 Firmicutes bacterium UBA6132 | reverse complement strand
AATATAATATAGATGTAATAACAATTGGTAATGGTACTGCTTCAAGAGAAACAGAACAAGTTGTAGCAGATTTATTATCAAAAATAGATAAAAAAGTTTCATATGTAATAGTTTCAGAAGCAGGAGCATCTGTTTATTCAGCATCAAAATTAGCTCAAGAAGAATATCCTGATTTAGATGTAACTATTAGAGGAGCAATTTCCATAGGAAGAAGATTACAAGACCCTCTTGCTGAACTTGTAAAAATAGATCCTAAAAGCATAGGTGTAGGACAATATCAACATGATGTAAACCAAACTAAACTTGGTCAAGCGCTTGATGGTGTTGTAGAAGATTGTGTAAACTCAGTAGGTGTAGATTTAAATACAGCTTCAACTGCACTTTTACAATATGTATCAGGTATATCCAAAACAATCGCTAAAAATGTAGTAAAATATCGTGAAGAAAATGGTAAGTTTAAAGATAGAAAAGGATTAATGAAAGTAAAAATGTTAGGTGATAAAGCTTTTGAACAATGTGCAGGTTTTTTAAGAATTTCTGATGGAGAGAATCCTCTTGATAAAACTGCTGTTCATCCTGAGACTTATGATATAGCAAAAACATTATTGCAAAAACTTGGGTATACTATAGATGATGTTAAAAATAATAATTTAAAAGATATTAATGAACGAATAATGAATATACAAGTTAAAGAAAACCCTAAGAAAGTTCAAATTTCAAGTCAAGATTCAAAATTAAAAGGTCTTGCAGCATTATCTCAAATAAGTTTCAAAGAAGAAAAGAAATCAGCTAAAGACAGTTATGCTGAAAAAATAAATGTATTATCAGAAGAACTTAACATAGGAGTACCAACTTTAACAGATATAATAGAAGAGCTTAAAAAACCTGGAAGGGACCCAAGAGATGAAATGCCAAAACCTATTTTCAGACAGGATGTTATGAAAATGGAAGATATGAAAGTTGGTATGAAACTAACTGGTACTGTTAGAAATGTTGTGGATTTTGGAGCATTTGTTGATATTGGGGTTAAACAGGATGGACTTGTTCACCTTTCAGAAATGAGTGATAAATATATTAAAAACCCAATGGAAGTTGTTCAGGTTGGGGATATAGTTAATGTAACTTTAATTAGTATTGACATAGAAAGACAAAGAATTGGTCTTAGTATGAAAAATAAAAAATAATCATACCATATTTACATTTAGAACAGGAGAAGCAATGATTACAACAGTTTTATTTGACTTTGATGGCACATTGGCTAATACAAACAATTTAATAATAAACTCTTTTAAACATATTTATGAAAAATTTGGAAAAGAACATGATGAAGATTATATTATGGGCACATTTGGAGAGCCTTTATTACTAACTTTAAACAGGGATTTCGGAATGCACAATATAGAAGATGTAATTGCAAGTTATAGAGAATATCAATTTGAAAGGTTTTATGATGAAGTTTTTTTATATCCTAATGTAATTGAAACGTTGGAATATTTAAAAAGCAAAGGCATTGTTATGGGAGTTGTAACTTCGAGGTTGAGAAATTCAACTGAAGAAGCATTGAAAAATTTTAATATAATAAAATATTTTGATGTAATAATCACAGCAGATGATACAAAAAATCATAAGCCACATAAAGAACCACTCATGATGGCACTTAAAGTGTTAAATAAAAATGTTAAAGAAACTCTGTTCGTAGGTGATTCAAAGTTTGATATGGAATGTGCTATTAATGCTGAAGCAACACCAGTGCTTGTAGGATGGCAAACAAATTCAATAGAGTTAGCAGAACAATATAATATTAAACATTTTTTAGATAATATGTGGGATCTTACTAAAATGATATAAAGTAAAAAAATAAAATATATAAGTCTAAATATATTTAAAAATATTTAATTAAATTTAGACTTTTTATATTTAATTTTAAAAAACTATATAAAATGTTTAATGTAGTACTGAATAATACATAAAATTATTAAAAAAATATCAAGCATTTCTGTGTTTGTTAGAAAACTATCTTGAAAAAATTTGAATTTTGTGTATAATTATTAACAAATAGATAATTAATTACTAAAAATTGTTTGTTAAATTATATTTAATAAAAAAATTAGCAAACGATTTAAATAATGTTATAATAATGTTATAATATTACATATAAAAATAGAAAGGAATATATTATGGAATTACAAAATTTAATTGTAGAAAAAAATGATGGTATTTGTACAGTAAAAATTAATAACCCAAACTCCTTAAACGCATTAAATGCAATTGTTTTATCCGAATTGGAGTATGTTTTTGATGAGTTGAAAACTGACCAGGAAATAAGTGTAGTTGTTTTAACTGGAGAAGGTAAAGCGTTTGTTGCAGGAGCTGATATTTCTTATATGAGTAATTTAAATGCTGCAGAAGCAAAACGATTTGGTGAAGATGGTGCAAGAATTTTTAGAAAAATTGAAACTTTAGATAAAGTAGTTATAGCAGCTGTAAATGGTTTTGCTCTTGGTGGTGGCTGTGAATTATGTATGTCTGCTGATATTAGAATAGCTTCATCAAAAGCTAAATTCGGACAACCAGAATCAGGCCTTGGAATAACTCCAGGATTTTCAGGTACACAAAGGCTTCCTCGACTTGTAGGAATAGGAATTGCAAAAGAATTAATTTATACTGCAAACATTATAAAAGCAGATGAAGCATATAGAATTGGTCTTGTTAATAAAGTTGTTGAGCCAGAAAAATTAATGGAAGAAACATATGAGATGGCAAATAAAATAAAAGCAAATTCTAAAACAGCTGTAAAGTACTGCAAAGAAGCTATAAACAAAGGAATAGAAACTGACATAGAAACTGGTATTGCTTATGAGGCAAATATATTTGGTTTATGCTTTGCATCAGAAGACCAAAAAGAAGGCATGACAGCTTTTTTAGAAAGAAGACATGCCAATTTTACAGGTAAATAATTTAATAATATAAAATAATAGTGCACGCAAGTGCACTATTATTAATGTAAACGTTATTTTGTATTAATTGGAATAAAAAGGAATAAAAATATATAAAATAGCACTTGATATTTTATAAACAAAGAGTTTATAATAGTACTTGTACAATTTAAGTTTATTTGTTTTAAAAATAGCAAATAAAATAAATTTACAAAAGGGCGAAACGTAAAAAAAATTAAGAAGGAGAATTATCATGAATTTTCAGTTGAGTAAAGAGCATGAAATGGCAAGACAACTTTTCA
>DIVM01000281.1 GCA_002435835.1 Firmicutes bacterium UBA6132 | reverse complement strand
CTCTCTTTTATATGCTGCATATGCAAGTGTATCGACATACGCATGCTTCCCTCTGTGTCTAAAATTTGCTGGGCTCCCTCCAAATCTCGATGAATCTGCAAAAAACAACGCTTTTTTCCAAAATCCATTAGGGGCTTTGGATTCAAGATATCCCCCGCATATTGTCTGTCCAGACAATATGCAGGAAACATTTTTTTGGATAAAATCTGAAGGGATCCTTGAATGCGCATCTACCCGAATCATGATATCGCCAGTTGCATTCATTAGAGCAATGTTCCAACCTGACGCCAATATTTTTTTATTGTTCTTAAGGAACTTGCATTTTAAATCAGGATGCACTAACATGAATTGGTTTACTACATTTACCGTATTATCATTAGAACAACTATCTACCAATATTAGTTCAATTTTCTCTAATGGGTAATCTTGTAAAATAAAGTCATTTAAAATATCCTTTAAAACACTTTCCCCATTTCTTACAACAATGATAAAAGATACAAAAATATCATTGTTAACCATTATGATTGCCATCCTTGCTTAATGGAATATATATCTCATATTTTTGATTAGGTAATTTATTGATTTTTTCCACATACTGTATATCAATCTCTATTCCAGGCAGTGATTTAGGAAGATTTCTAATGGATTTCTCAAAATCGATTTTTTGATCAATAAAATGATCATCCAGACAAATTTCTAAAATAATTCTCTTATTAGAAACTTGTTTAGCACAAAAATGTTTTACAATTAAAAAATTATTTAAGTAATATGAAAATATTTCTGAATGTATCAATTTTCCGTTTGGCAGCTTTATGTGATGATACGTCTTACCTCGGATTTGTTTAATCAATAATGATTCGCGACCACAAGCACAGTTTTCTCTAGTAATTGTTACTTCATCTCCATTCAAATATCTTATAAAAGGCATAGAATAATTAAATAGATCGGTTACAATTACTGGAATATCATTTTGTAATGAGTTTTTAGGAATTTCTAAGACACATCTCTCTTCAGCTAAATGTAACCCTTTATGTTGATGACATTCAATTGCAGAAATGCCGCCGTCCGCAGATTGATAAAGATCAAAAATACCACAACCAAATGCTTTTTCTATTAACCTTCTTCCTGAAATAGTTAAAGGTGCAGTAGTTGGAAACGCAGCTACTAAATGAGTTTGCAGTTTTTGTTGAATTACAAATCGTGAAAAATCAACCATTGTATCAACGTAACCAGAAATAAAACGTATTTTTTGTGATCTTATAAGCTTGATCCACTTCTCCATTTGGCCCATACCTGAATCGAAAGCTGGGAGAAGTAACCAGTTATTAAGTGTCCCATAAATTTTCTTTTGGAATGGTTTTTGTAATGAAAGAACAGAACTGCCCCAGATTCTGGCAATCCTATCTCCAAATTGCCAACCGCCCCAAATTTGACCTCGATATGCATCTGCCCATTGATAACCATTAGTAAGTGAATCTACAAAAAATCGAATTGGTTTTCCTGTAGAACCTCCACTTGTAATTATCCTTGGTTTATAAATATTAATATTTTTTGCTAATAATTGGCTATAATTTTCTCTAATATCTTTTTTTGTTAATATTGGCAACTTGTCTAAGTCTTCCAATGATTTAAAATCATTCGGTTTTAGGCCTCTTTCATCGAAAATTTTCCTATAATAAGGCACTTGCTCATATACATGATGTAATAATGAGAATAAACGACTCCACTGCAACTCTTGTAATTGACTCTTTGTGAAAAATTGAGTTTCCTTCAATTCTTTCTGATAAATGTTCAGCGCATCTGTTTTTCGAAAAAAATCCACTAGCTTTAATCTAGGATCTATCATATTTGTTTTTGTAAAATCCTCCAATATTTGGCCAGTTTAATAAATAACCAATGATAAACGAAATAATATATATATTTATCGTAAACAAGGACACTACAGTTCGCACAAGGCTCTTATTTTTATAAATCCAATGTGTATAAAACAATTGTGAAATTGTCAATATAAGTATTGTTAGCTTTATACTAATCTGAAAGTTTAAGGTTAACAACATACAACATATTATTAATATTGAAATTAAATGCCACAAATATAACCAATAACGTTTAAAAAGTATTTCATAAGTTGATTTTGTTTTAGGGGCTTTTCTGGCAACTACGCCAGGAATAAAAACATTCTTTGTTAACAAAGTTCTCTTAACAAAAGACAATCCCATATTGCCTTTTTTATCTCTATGAACACACATTGGAATCGTTAGATAAGCCAATTTATAACCCTTTGCAAGGATTCTAAGATATAGCTCAAATTCCCCATTACGAATCATTGTAGGGTCGAAATCTCCAGTTTCCTGTAAGACTGAACGCTTATAAAGAAATGCTCCACCAACATCAGTTGTTACTAATTCCCCAAATTTTTTTATTCCACTATGGTTCGGAATTCTAACAACCCTATCGCCTTCATAAACTTCCCAATCACAATATCCAGCAACTCCAGCAATATCATTGTTGCTCTCTAAAAAAGAAACCGCTCGAGGTAGCCAATCGGAATAAACTTCCATATCCCCATCTAAGAAGAAGACATATTCTGCTTTACAATATTGAAAGGCAGTATGCCTTCCTGCAGCAGGATTCGGTCTTTGTTTAACTATGCAAACCTTCACCCCCAAGGACTTTGCGAGTTCCAAAGAGCCGTCCGTTGATTGACCATCCACATAAATAATTTCAGGCCTGGGATTACCTAATTTCGCATATTCCTCAGCTATTCTCATTGAGGATTCTAAAGCTTTTCTAAGCAAATCGCCTTCGTTTCGTCCAATAACTACTATATCCACAGATTTATTACCCATTCTTTGTCTTCCTAAAGCAATTTGCCAAATTTCTGTTCAAGAATTCAAAACTCAATTGAAATATAACAAATGGTCTCTGTTTATAAAAATTTTTCACAAAACTTTTTCTTGTTGAACTCTGATACTGTAATAAAGCACTTTGAACCATTATTTCATACTCATCCAAGGTAAGTGCGTATGATCTATATAATGTATCGTTTACTCTCTGAAAATACTCTAGAATTCTATTTTTCAAATGTTTGTTTGGAATAGTTGGGCGGAAATTGTCATCTATCCAAATCGGTATAAGCTCAAATTCCATTGTGCCATCTTCCATTATAAATATTTGTAATATAGTAGAATATCTTGAAGTGGTCCAGTTCATACTAAACACAAAATTGCCAAGAGAGTACGCAATTATACTTTTCTTGTATGTTTCTACTCCCTGAACCACATGAGGATGGGAACCTAAAATTATATCAACCCCTGCCTCAACCATTGAGTGAGCTAATTCAATTTGAAACTGGCTTGGAAAACGAACAAACTCTTGACCCCAATGTAACATAAGTATAAGATAATCACACTTTTTTTTATATTCACCAATTTGTCTTAGAAGTATTTCTTGACTTGGAGCAAAAGCATAGCTCTTATTTTCCTTTTCAAAATGATCTTCCGCAAATGAATAAGATACCACACCCAAAGTTGTATCTTCAAACGAGTATTTTATTAAGTGTTGTTTATCATCTTCTTGATCAATGATTCCTATTGGCGCAATTCCATTCCTGGCTAATAATTGGGTAGTGTTATTAAATGCTACATTACCATGTTGTAGCATATGATTATTTGCTAAACTCAACCCATCAAAACCTCCCTCAGTTAATACTTCTACACTCATTGGATCTGCCAAAAACTCTTTTTTTCTTATTCCATGTTTATTACTTATTCGTGAAATTGGACATTCCAGATTTCCTAAAACCAAATCACTTTTACTTAATGTCGCCCCAACCTCCTTAAAGACAAAACCTTTATCCCTTCTCTTTATTTGGCTACCCATTCCATAACCTATATCAAAATAATAATCCCCCAATAAAATATCACCACATGCAGAAATAATTAGCCGACTTTTAGGCATATAAAAAGTTCCCCTTGGGTTTAATTTCTAATTTTACTTTTCATCTTGTTGTAATAAGACATGAATTTTTGAAATGATTTCAAATTCTTTATTGGATTCAAGAACAATAGTAGAAGTCTAAAGAATTCAGACTTTCCTCTTGTAATATATTTGTTTCTTGTTACTTCAAATTCATTTCTACTTTCGTTAAATTTTTTTTCTGAAAAACCTCCTCCTAAATAGCTCACTACAAAAAAAGGCATATGAAAATAAGAAATGTTTTCCAAATAATACATACGCAATAAAAAATCATAATCTCCTTTATATGTTAAATTTGTATTAAACCCACCAAGTTTGTTGTATAATTCAGTATTTAAGAACCAAGCTTGATGACATATCGTCCCTCTATAAAGAGTGAAGGGCGATATTACAGAAGGTTGAAGTGAATATGGCCGAACACTGTTTTCATAGAAAACATCACCATAGAAAAAATCCTTTTCCGGGTTTTTATTTATTATTTTTGAAACTTGGGTAAGTACGGAATTATTTACAAATGTGTCGCCAGCATTTAAGAAATTAATATATTTACCAGAACACATTTTCAACGCTTTGTTCATCGCATCAAAAATGCCATTATCTGGTTCAGAAATAAATTTATCGGCGCCAAAGTGTAAGGCATGATCTTGGGTGCCATCAATTGAATCACCATCGTAAATAATATATTCAAAATCATGAAAATCCTGATTCTTAATTGAATCAGCAGTCTTACGTAAATTTTCTTTATCATTCAAACAAACAGTTACTATTGAAAATTTTTTCATTTGGTTGTCATTTTGAATTCTGTTTTTCACTTTTTGAATAAAACCCTCCAAATACAAATAAAAACATCAAACCTGCAACACTACTGTCAAATAAAAGAGGATCGATAAACAAAATAATAATGTAAGATATCAATGAAGCAAATGCGGCAAACCCTACAGTTGATCCTCCCGAAAGTCTAATATCCATTAGGATGTTTTTAAGTTTCATGAAAATTATTGCTATATATGGCACAAAAAAAAGCCCATACATAGCAAAAGCATCCAATATACCTGAATGCCCACCTATAATGAATTGCGAATTTTTAATATTCTTACTTGCGCCAATGCCAAATATTGGATAGTTC
>DIVM01000067.1 GCA_002435835.1 Firmicutes bacterium UBA6132 | reverse complement strand
ATTATTGGATTCTGATTTAATAATAATGGGTTCCCCTACTTATTATGGCAATGTATCAGGAGCAATGAAAATATTTATGGATTCTTTTTCTACTTATTGGACAGAAGCAAAATTTTGGGGCAAAAATTTATTTTCTTTTTCCACAAGCGGAAATGCAGAAGGTGGCGGAGATATGTGCTTAAATTGCATAAATGTTTTTGGTTTGCATATGGGGATGATACCTATACCAATTCCTTCTAATTTAATAGTAGGCAAAAATCATACAGCATATGGACTTTTACATTATGTAGGAGATAATTCTGACAAAAGACCAAATGAAGATACAAGCATTACAATAAAAGCTATTACAAAACGATTACTTACATTATAAATTATAAATATATTGCGGCAGGATACCTGCCGTTTTTTTATTGACTAATAAAAACTATTAAGGTATTATGTTCACATATGTTTAACCATTATACAAATATTTAAACAATAATAATATGAGGTATAAAATGCAGTATAAAGTTTTAAAAAAGCAAAAAATAAGCAGAGATTGTTTTGTATGCGGAACAGATAATAATGAATCTCTAAAAACTAAGTTTTACGAACTTGAAAATGGAGAGCTTTTGTCCATTTCTAACCCATTGCCAACACATCAAAGCTATCCCGACAGAATGCACGGTGGAATAATATCTGCTATTTTAGATGAAGCAATAGGTAGATCCATAATGATTGAAGAACCTATGTCTTGGGGAGTAACTGTAGAGCTAAATATTAAATACAGGAAACCAGTATCATTAAGTAATCCCATAAAAGCAATAACAAGAGTTACAAAAAATAAAAAAATGATGTTTGAAGGCACTGGCGAAATAATACTTGAAGACGGAAGTATAGCTGTTGAGGCACATGCTAAATATGTGAAAATGAGCTTAGAAAAAATATGCAACGAAACAGGTGGAGATCTTTCAATGATGATTGATGATGAATCAAACGCACCGGACTTAATAGAATTATAAATAAATTTTAAAATAATATATTATTAAATTATAGGAGTACGGAGTACAAATGAAAAAAGGCGATATAGTTGAAGTAATAATAGACGATATAAAATTTCCTAATAAAGGAATTGCAAATTTAAATGGAAAAGAAATTATTATAAAAAATGCAATACCAACACAAAAATTGCAAGCAAGAATATCAAAAAAAAGAAGTGGCATAACTGAAGCTAAAGTATTAGAAGTATTACAAAAAGCTGATTATGAAATAGAGCCTAATTGCGAACAGTTCACTTTTTGTGGAGGATGTTCATATCAAAATGTACCATATGAAAAACAGCTTGAATTTAAATCCAAACAAGTTAAGACAATTTTAGATAATGTTTTAAAAGATTCCTATGAATTTCTTCCAATTGTGCACAGCCCTAAAATAACTGAATATAGAAATAAAATGGAATTTTCATTTGGAGATGAAATAAAAGATGGGCCATTAACACTGGGAATGCACAGAAGAAACAGCTTTCACAGTATAGTTAATACAGGTTGCTGTTCAATAGTTGATGAAGATTTTCGACAAATACTTTGTAAAATACTGGAATATTTCCAGGGAAATAGTCAAACTTACTACCACAAAACCACGAATATTGGGTTTTTAAGGTATTTAATAGTAAGACAAACAGAAAAAACTCAAGAAATGTTAATAAACTTAGTAACAACAAGCCAAAGCGTCTTAAATGAAAAAGAATTTATAGATTTAATTTTAAACGCAGGATTAAATTGTACTGTTAAATGTATTGCACATTCCATTTATGATGGAGTTGCAGATGTTGCTAAAGCAGATGAAATGAGAATATTATATGGTGAAGATAAAATAGTTGAAGAATTACTTGGTCTTAAATTTAATATATCTACATTCTCTTTTTTCCAAACTAATTCGCTTGGAGCAGAAAAACTTTATTCAATTGCAAGAGATTTCATAGGTAAAACTAAGGATAAAATTATATTTGATTTATATTCAGGTACAGGAACAATAGGTCAAATATTAGCTCCAACTGCTAAAAAGGTAATAGGAATTGAAATAGTTGAAGCAGCAGTAGAAAAAGCTAATGAAAATGCTAAACTTAACAATCTTCAAAACTGTGATTTTATAGCAGGAGATGTTTTAGTTAAAATAGATGAACTTCAAGATAAACCTGATATTATTGTATTAGATCCACCAAGAGAAGGAATTCATCCTAAAGCAATTCAAAAAATTATTGATTATAAACCAGAAACATTTATTTATATTTCTTGCAAGCCAACATCCCTTACAAAGGACTTGCCAGTATTTTTAGAGAATGGATACAAGGTACAAAAGGTTCAATGTGTAGATATGTTTCCAATGACACCGCACGTTGAGACAGTTGCATTGCTTACGAGGAGCGAAGGGACGAAGTAAGCGATCTGCAACGCCTATGTTAGTAATGCCCAGGAAGCCAAGAGAAGTGAAGGGCGATGGAGGAAAAAATGACTGAATTATTAGCTCCAGCAGGAAATATGGAAGCTTTAAAAGTTGCAATTTCTAATGGTTGTGATGCAATATACTTAGGAATGCAAAAATTTGGTGCACGTGCATACTCATCTAATTTTGATTTAGAATCGATAAAAGAGGCTGTTACGTATGCGCACCTGAGGAATGTTAAAATCTATGTAACAATGAATACCATTGTTTTCGAAAACGAAGTTGAAGAGATGAAAGAGCAGATGCACGAATTAAATGAAATCGGTGTTGATGGAATTATAGTCCAGGACCTGGCTGCTTTCGATTATATAGTTAAAAACTTTCTTGATATGGAAGCACATTGCTCAACTCAAATGGGAATAGACGATTTAGACGGGACTTTATTATTTAAAGAACTTGGTGCTAAAAGAGTTGTTCTGTCGCGTGAAGTTGAGATTGAAAAAGTAAAAGAGATAAGAAGAATAGCTAAAATACCTTTAGAAATCTTTGTTCACGGTGCTTTATGTGTATCATATTCTGGAAACTGTTTAATGTCTGGATTAATCGGCTACCGAAGCGGAAATCGCGGAAGATGTG
>DIVM01000082.1 GCA_002435835.1 Firmicutes bacterium UBA6132 | reverse complement strand
GTTTGAATGCAACTTGTGAAGTAAAGTTCCAAGTAAAAGTATACAAGCGCCTTTTAAAATTGCTTTAGGTTCATAATATAAAAAATAATAATTATATGGAGGAAAAAATTATGAAAAAGAAATTATTTAGTTTGTTAATGGTAGCAATGATGGTGGTTTCATTGCCAGGATGCAGTAATTCAGCAGAAACATCAAAAGAAACAACACCAGCTGCGGCAGATGGAACATCAACAGCAGTAACTAAAGTTAAGGTTGGAACAAGCAATTCATTTCCACCATATGCATTTTTAGATGCAAATGGCGATTTAACTGGATTTGATATAGCAGTTTTAAAAGAAATGGACGCAAGATTACCACAATATGAATTTGATATTCAACCAATGGATTTTTCGACAGTAATGGTATCCATTGATTCAGGAGCAATAGATATGGTGTCTAATCAGTTGGTTAAGAGCGAAGTAAGAAAGCAAAAGTACCTTTTCCCTGAACAATATTATTGTTTATCTCCTTTATCTCTTACAGTAAAAAAAGATAGCGGTATTAAATCTTTTGAAGATATGGCAGGTAAGACTATAAACATGAATCCTTCAACTTATGAATATTCTTTGTTGATGGATTATAATGCAGCACATCCAGGCAAAGAAATGGTAATAAATGCAGTTAGTGATTTAACAACTGCTGATCAATTTAAACAGGTTTCTAATGGTCAAGTTGATGCAGCTCTTATTTATATGAGCACATATGAAACTGTACAAAAAGAATTAAATCTTGATAACTTAATGCTTACTGATGTTGCTTTGGTTGAAGATTCTTATATAATGGTAGGCAAAGGCAAAGAAGATATAAATACTGCAGTTGATAAAACATTAAAAGAAATGAATGCAGATAAAACACTTTCAAAATTATCAACAGAATATTTAGGACAAGATGTATTTTCAAAATATGAAAATATGGTAAATATAGAACTTAATAAATAATAACTAATTAAAATAATAGCATGTTGCTCTTAATAGTATTTTCGTTAATTACTATGAAAATAGTATAGAGTTAAGTAATGAGAGCGACATGCTCTAAGTTTAAGGGAGGAACGAAATGACAAATACATTTAAACCTGAAACGATATTGGGTTATATACCTAGTGTATTGAAAGCTTTACCTATAACTATGGAAATTTTGTTTTTATCTTTACTAATAGGTT
Organism: Firmicutes bacterium UBA6132; assembly: GCA_002435835.1. The sequence continues at coordinate 1,865 of DIVM01000082.1, read as the reverse complement.
CGATTTTGGGAGCGTTGATTGCTACAGCAAATTTAAGCAATAATATATTGCTTAGGAAGATTTCATCAGGATATATTTCTTTTATGAGAGGTATTCCTACCCTTGTATTAATTTTTCTTTTGTATCTTGGATTGCCTCAGATTGCTTTAAATATAGGAATTGATATGTCTAATATAAATAAGTCTATATATATAATAGCATGTTTATCATTAAATACTTCTGCTAACTTAGCGGAAATGATGAGATCATCTTATTTAGCTGTAGGTAAAGGACAACGTGAGGCAGCTTATAGTATTGGCATGAAAAGTTTTACTGCATTTCGAAGAATTGTTTTGCCACAAGCTTTTGGAATTGCAATTCCAACATTAGGGAATAACATAATAATACTTTTAAAGGACACATCATTAGCTTTTGCTATAGGAGTAATTGACATGATGGGTAAAGGAAGGGCTTTAAGTGCAGCAAGCTATGGTTCTAATAGACTTGAAGTATATATGGCTACAGGAATTATTTTCTGGGTGTTATGTATTGTTTTAGAATACTCGAGCAAGTCTGCAGAAAAGGCATATACCAAAGGCAGAAAGCAATCTGCAAGTTAGGGGGATTTAAATGATAAATATTAATTTTATATTAGAATCAACACCAAAGATATTTGAGGCTATTCCTATTACACTTATAATGGCATTTGTTGCAGCAGCATTGGGTTGGTTGTTAGGACTTGGGATTGCTTTAATAAGAAAATCAAAAGTTCCTGTATTGTCACAAATATCTGCTGTATTTGTATCATTTATGAGAGGAGTTCCTATGGTAATCTTGTTGTATATTTCATATTATGCATTGCCTATTATGATTTACAGTTACGGATTAAGCATAGGAATTACAATTGATGTTAATTTAGTACCACCTGCTATATACGCAATTATAGCATTAACTCTTGATCAAGCAGCATATTCATCTGAAGTTTTCCGTTCTTCACTTGATGCAGTTGATGCAGGCCAGATGGAGGCTTCATATAGTATTGGCATGACGAAAGTACAAGGACTTTTTCGCATTGTTTTTCCACAATCATTAGCAATTGCTATACCTAATTTAAGTGGTTTATTTTTGGGGCTTGTTAAAGGAACATCATTGGCATATTATGTTGGAGTTTATGAAATTACAGCAACTGCTAATTTGCTTGCAATACCAGCATATAATTTTATCGAAGCTTATATTATGACAACATTTATATACGAAGTTATAAGTTTTGTCTTAAACAAATTATTCCTTATAATTGAGAATAGACTTAAGAAATTTAGAATAGAAGCAGTTTTACAAAAAAAGAATATATTTGAGGTGGTGAATTACTATGGAATACATGGTGCAATTAGAAAACATTCATAAATCATTTGGAAAAAATCAAATTTTAAAAGGCGTTAATATGAATATTAGAAAAGGAGAGGTTGTTGTAATCCTTGGTCCAAGTGGATCAGGTAAAACAACATTGCTTCGAACTATAAATTTTTTAGACAGCGCGGATGAAGGAAGTATATCTGTAAGCAATTTCAAAGTAAATTGTAATAAACATTCAAAATCTCAGGTTATTGAATTAAGAAGAAAAACAGCCATGGTATTTCAAAATTATAATCTATTTCAAAACAAAACAATTTTGGAAAATGTTATGGAAGGTTTAATAGTAGTAAAAAAATATAATAAAAAAGAAGCTAAAAAGGTAAGTATGGAAATCCTTGATAAGGTTGGTCTTTTAGAAAGATGCGACTATTATCCTTCACAGCTTTCTGGAGGTCAGCAACAAAGGGCCGGAATTGCAAGAGCATTGATAATGGACCCGGATGTAATACTTTTTGATGAGCCTACCTCAGCCC
>DIVM01000203.1 GCA_002435835.1 Firmicutes bacterium UBA6132 | reverse complement strand
TTTTAGAGGCAATAAAACATCATATTATTATGATGATAAACATAATTTTACAGGCATTACAACACCTGAACATGTGAGCACATCATATGTTTATGATGGCTTTGGAAATATAATAACCACAACAATAGAAAGCGGTTCTTCAGATTATATTAGAAGCAGTTCAACATATACAGAAGATGGTAAAAACATAAGTTCAACTACGGACCCGTCTGGAAATACGGTAAATTATAAATATTATAATGAAGATGGTAACATAAGAAACGGACTTTTAAAAACCGTAATAGACCCTAAAAATCAAGCAACTAATTATGATTATGATGATAGTTTGAAATTAAAATCAGTTTCAAAAAAAGTTGATGATAATCAAAATGTAACAAACAGCTACACATATCAAAATGATATGCTAAGTGCCATAACACATAATGGGTTTAGCTATAATTTTGATTATGATGATTTTGGGAAAATAAAAAAAGTTTCAGTTGGTACTCAAAATCTTATACAAAATACTTATAAATTTAATTCAAGTTTAATTTCAGATGTATTGTATGGAAATGAACAAAATATCAGCTATAATTACGATAGAGTTGATCGACTTTCTTCAATAAATTTTGGAGTAGAAAATTATCAAGATGAATTTAGATATGAATATGATGAAAATGGAAATGTCGGCTATCATGAAGATAACATAAACTTTATTAAATACCGTTACATTTATGATATTGCCAACCGCTTAACTAAAATAAATGCTTCAAATGGTGATACAACATCATTTAGTTACGATAACAACGATAATGTTGAAAATATAAGTGAAAAAATTGGAAACAATAACTACAGTACAAGTTATGTTTATGATGGGGACAATCGCAATACAAATGTTACAACCACAAAAGGTAAAAATATTTCATATCATTTTGATGATTTGGGCAGATTGGATAATAAAACAATTAATACTACTACCCCTTTTGTAACAAGTTATGCATACAAGCATGGAGATTATACCAGCCCAAGCACAGCAACAAATGTATTGGAAACAATAAATAATCAAGGAAATGCAATCAGCTACACATATGATGCAAATGGAAATATTTCTACAATTACAGAAAACGGTAATGTAACAGAATATCTCTATAATGTATTAGATGAGCTGATAAGGGAAAATAACCAATCATTAAACAAAACAATTGAATATGTATATGATGTTGGTGGAAATATTCTTACTAAAACAGAATATTCGTATACTACAGGCACACCATCAAACCCAACAAAGACATACACTTATACTTATGGTGATGCAAACTGGAAGGATAAATTAACAAATTTTGATGGAAAAGCAATTTCTTATGATGAAATAGGAAATATAACAGGTTATAATGGCTATACCTATTCATGGGAACGAGGACGTCAATTATCATCCATATCTAAAACAGGATTTAATGCATCATATAAATACAACGATCAAGGAATAAGAACTGAAAAGACAGTTAATGGAGTTGTAACAAAATATCACTTAGTAAATGGAAATGTTACTCAAGAATCAAATGGCACAGATGTAATTTACTATACTTATGATGCAAATGGAAGTCTTGTGAGCATAATTTTAAACAATGCAGAATATTTCTATGTAAGAAATGGACAAGGAGATATTACAGGATTAATTGACAGCACAGGTGTTCAGGTAGTAAACTATGTTTATGATACATGGGGAAAATTAATAAATATAACAGGAAGCCTGGCTTCAACAGTAGGAGAAAAAAATCCATACAGATATCGTGGATATAGATATGATACTGAAACGGGCTTATTCTATGTAGGTAGTCGTTACTACAATCCGGAAATCGGTCGCTTTATCAATGCGGATGACACGTCCATATTAGGTGTTGAGCAAGGGAGTTTGATTCAATATAATTTGTTTGCTTATTGCTTGAACAATCCTGTCAATATGACAGATGATGGTGGGTATTGTGCAGCAAATATAATCGGTGGCATTATTGGTGTCGTATCTGGTGCGATTTTAGGTGTACTGATTGCAGATGCTATGGGCTTAAAAGGTTGGAAGAGATATGCTTTAATAGCAGGGGCTACGGTCGCAGGGGTGGCATTGGGGGCATTTTTAGGGCCGTATGTTGCAAGGCTCTCATCAGCCAGTGCAGCAACGGTGGCAGCCAGTGCAGCAGCTAAAATAATTTCAACCGCACAACGTGTTGGAACGGCACTAACAAAATCGGATATTTATCATCGATCCGCCAGTTGGTTAACTCAATCTCAGCTTGCCAAGGGAAAAGTTTTTAATATTATTGGGAACGATGGCGTCAAAAGAACCCTTTTGCAAGTTAATGGTGAGCTCAATGGGAAAAAAGGAATATTTGAATATATTATTAATGAAGCTGGAAATGTTAGTCACCAATTGTTTAAAGTCGGAGGGGTTATTAATGGAAAACCGAATTAAATATTTTACAAATGATTTAATAAATAAATTGATATCTGAAAGCGAATTTCCAACGAATTCATTATCTATTCAAATACCGTTTTCATACGCTTTAGAATTAGTAAATATAAATTGGAGCGATATTTTATTTGCTATCCAAAATGGATATTTTGATAATGCTTCAGCGATAGAATATGCCATTATCTTGCTTGGTAAGGATGAAGAAAATGAAAAAATTCTTGATTTAGCATGCATAAATCCTCCTGAGATTACTAAGGAAAAATTATTACATGAATATGTCATTGAACTTGCTGACACGGTTCCGGAAAAGGAGAAAGGAGAAACAAAAGATAAGATAATGTATGTATTATTAAATTTATTATTTGATAACAAAAATACTTTTGAGGATCCATTAATCGCAATTGAAATCATATACGATGATTTCAATTTTCCAAAATCAATTGAAAATTTTGTTCGATATATGCCAAGCGAAAAATCTGTTTTTACAACTCGCGAACAAAACCTAGAACGAATGTATAATAACTGGAGTAAGTATTTGGGTAATCAAAAATCAAGATTCAGTCCCACACAGAAAGATAATTAGATAAAACAACATGGATTAATGAATTAGTCAGGATGCGGCATAAATCGAAACAACATTACTTTGACAATGTATTTAAAAGTCTTGTATTCTGTTCAGAGTGCTGCAACAGGATGACATTTCAAATCAAGTCGAGAAAATATCGTAAACGTGAAATACTGAATTGCCGATACCGTTTTCGTCATCCCGATAAGTGCCAGTATTACAACTATATCCACTATAAGGATTTATATGATATGGTACTCGAACGAATACAAAAGGTAACAAAAGGGATCGAAAGCGGTGCAAAGACATGGGGACGTTTCATCTGTCTTTTCAAAGACATGGGGACGTTTCATCTGTCTTTTTAAGAAAAGACAAAATAAATGGACATTTATCTGATTAAAGTCAGATGAATGCCCTATTTTTTTAACTAAATTATTAATTAAGTAAAATAAATAAGTAAAGAAATATTATTTACATTTTATTCCTTATTACATTACAGAACTATTTAAAGAGGGTAAATATATGAATTTACGCATAATCATTCCAAGAAAGACACGGCGACGTTTCACCTGTCTTTTTTGGGATGAATATTATACTGTAATAAATTTTTGAATTGACAACTAAAATAGTAAAAAGTATAGTTATAAAAAATATGTTAATTGTAAACGTATATATGTAAATATTTAAGTGAGGTGCTATTATGCCAAGGTTAGAAGGGTAAAGAGCATAACTAAAATATATCATATTATGCTAAGAGGAAAGAGATTGGTATAAGTATTAAGCGCATAACTGTTGGATATGTAGGGTGGCATAATAAAAAATATAAGAGGGTTGGTCAGTTATTTCAGAATAGATTTATCAGCGAGCCTGTTACAACAGAAAAATATTTGTTAGCAGTGTTAAGATATATTCATCAAAATCCTTTAAAGCAAATATGGTAAAAAGGGCTCAGGATTACGCATGGAGTAGTTTCAGGGATTATTATTTGTTTTATAATAACCAAAATGCGTTGATTAAACGGTGATACTACAAATTTGAATACGATGCAAATGATAATGTTGTAAATTTCATCAAAAAATTGGAAGCAACGACTATACAACAAGTTATGCTTATTATAAGGATAACAGAAATACAAATATTACCACTAAAAAAGGTAAGTCAATTTCCTATGCTTTTGATGCGTTGGGCAAAAAAATAAAACAATAAATACAACTACTCCTTTTGTAACAAATTATTATTACAAGGCAGGAGGACCAAACAGCCCAAAAACAAATTTATTGGAAACAATAAACAATCAAGAAAATAATTTATTTTAGGAGATGAAATTATGCTGTTACTTAAAAATAAAAGTTTAAATGAGAAAAATTATAAGACATTGATTATGTATTTGTATAAACATTGCGAAATAATTACTTTTTTGGTTCCTGACTTTAATTATGCTGTTGGTGTTAATTATGAAGATAGAATTAAACCACTGCTGGAAGATATTAAGCCATTTATTCAAAATAATTATGTGTCTGATGAATATTGCGATAGAAAAACAGAGGGCATCTACAATATTTATAGAGTGAAATTTGATTATTATATTACCGAAGTCCTTTGTTCAGTACCGGGCTTGTATAAATGGATATATCCAAACTTACCAGAGGATTTATGTTTTTATAAAAATGGCAAGTGCTTTTTAAGTAGCGTTGCTCACGAAAAACTATGTTGGATATATACAGAAGATGAAAAAAAAATAAAAGCTTTAGAAAAGATAGGCTTAGAATTTACAAAAATACCCGTTTGAACAGGCACCATCATTGTAATATAAGATTTATATATTAGTGATTATCAATTTATCAGTAAGCATTGTTTGTCACGTTGTTTTGCTGAATGTCCTGAATGTCTGAATGTCAATGTAACAGAATATTTCTACAACGGATTAAATGAGCTGATAAGAGAAAATAACCAGGACTTTAGTTTCCTTCCCATAAAAAATACCTCCAAGAAGATAGTCTAATTAATTAGACTGTCTTCTTTGGAAGTATCATATCATGCTTCACTCTTTTTTGAACGTTTCAATTACACTTTATAGTACCAAACTGAACCCGTTTATTTAAAGCTGGCTCTTCTTTTTTATTTAGTTATCTTAAAATATCTCTTTTATGAGCAACTAACTTTCTTTTTCTTGCTCTTACAGGGATAAATTGCTGGTGCTCTTTAGTTTCAAGAGGAACTACTTTTATAGTTTTTCCAACTGAATTTAGAAGTTTTAAAATAGTAGAAAGCTGAGGATCTGTTTTTCCAGTTTCCAAACGAGCAATTACAGGTTGTTTTACACCACTTAATTTTTCAAGTTCTTTCTGAGAAATATTTCTACTTTTTCTTATATTTATAATTTCACTCAATAAAGCAACACGTGCATCACTTTCTGCTATTTCATCAGCAGTAAAAATTTCATTTCTTACACTTTCCCAGCTATCTCCAACCGGGGAAATTGGTTTATTTTTCATAATCATCAATCCTTTCAATTAAATCTTTTAAATTACGTTTCGCTTGTTCTATCTCACGAGCTGGAGTCTTTTGCGTTTTCTTAACAAAATGATGAAGTAAAACAAACTTATCACCCTTCAAACAAAAGAAGAAAAATCTATCTCGCAAAGGTCTAAGCTCCCAAATATCTCCTGATATATGCTTTACATACGGAATACCAGCAGTCGTTCCATGTTGAGTTAATACACTTAAATAATCTTGTATTTTGTTTAATTTTATTCTACTATCCTTGTTGTTTTTGCTTTGCAATTCAAAAAGATAATCTCGAACAGGCTGATTGCCGTCTACATCTTGATAAAAAACAATTTTGAACATTGCCTCTGCTCTTCTGAATCAGAAACATGCTATTTTGGAGTTTTACTACAACTTTACTGGTAAATACTTTCATTCTTTTATAGATAAAATATTATACTAAGTCTTTGAAATCAATTTCTTCTTCAGCGATATTGTAAATATCAATTCTATTTTCA
>DIVM01000129.1 GCA_002435835.1 Firmicutes bacterium UBA6132 | reverse complement strand
TGATGATAATGAAACCAGCCTATATATGTTGGAAGCTTTACTAAAAGGAAATAATTTTACAGTATCTCAAGCTAAAAATGGTCAAGAAGCTCTTGAAAAAGCATATACTAATAAGCCTGATTTGATTATTACTGACATTTTAATGCCAGTCATGGATGGTTATACATTATGTAGAAAATGGAAAGCAGATGAAAAATTAAAAAATATTCCTATTATTTTTACACTGCTACATATACAGGAAAAAAGGATGAAGAGTTCTCGTTGAGCTTAGGAGTAGATCAATTTATTTTAAAACCTCAGGATCCTCAAGAACTTATGCGAATTATTAATGAAGTTTTGGATCCAAATTATGTAACAAAAGTAGTACTGGAAAAACCTCTTGGAGTGGAAATGAAAATATTCAGAAAATATAATGAGATCCTTTTTAAAAAACTTGAGAAGAAGATGATAGACCTTGAGATAGCTAATCAGGAATTAAGAAACTCTGAAGAAAGATATAGATTAAGTTTTGAAAATGCAACCGATATGATATTTATGCTTGATAGAGATTTAAACATAATGAGCTTATCTCCAAGCATAAAATCTATTGTTGGGTATAATCCTCAGGATTTTGTAAAGAAACACCTATCCAATTTTAAGACTATACTAACGACTGAAACATTTAACGACATTATTAGCGACTTTAATAAAGTAATTGACGAAAGAATAGTCTTATCACAACATATCAATTTATTGCAAAGGACGGATCATTAAAGTATCTTGAAATAAATGCCTCTCCAGTTATGAGAGAGGATTATTTAATTGGAATAATATCAGTTGTACGCGATATTACTGATCGTAAAATTGCTGAAGAAAAAATAAATAATATTAATAATGAATTAGAAATCAGAGTCATCGAACGAACAAAGCAATTGGAAGAGATAAATAAAGAACTAGAATCCTTTACATACTCGGTATCTCATGATTTAAGAGCACCTCTCCGTGCAATTGACGGTTTTTCTCATATTTTGATAGAAAAATATAAGAAATCATTAAACTCTGAAGAGTTAAGAATACTCGATTTCATTAGAAATAACACAAAGAAAATGGATCAGCTGATTTTTGATCTTCTATCGATTTCTAAGGTAACAAGTACTGATATGAAAATGCAGATAATTGATATGAACAAATTAGTCAACTCTGTTTATGAAGAAATAGTGAGTCAGGAAGATAAAGATAAAATTACTTTTTCAACAGACAAATTGCCCTTATGCTATGGTGATTTGATTTTGATACGTCAAGTCTGGGTAAATTTGATTGCTAATGCAGTAAAGTTCACAAAAAATAAGCAGGATAGAGTGATTAATATTCAGGGTTTCATGGATAATGAAAAATTTATATATACAGTAAAAGATAATGGAGCTGGGTTTAACCCAGAATACAAACACAAACTATTCAATGCATTTCAGAGATTACATACAAATGGATGAATTTGAGGGAACAGGAATAGGACTTGCAACAATTGCAAGAATAGTAAGACGCCATAATGGATCTGTATGGGCTGAGGGAAAGGAGGGTGAAGGGGCAACGTTTTATTTCTCATTACCAAACAGGTAGTTTTTTATTCTTTTACAATTGATAAAAAGAAATAAAATATATTTCCTTTATTTATTTCTGATTCAACAAATAAATTGCTACCATGTTTTTCTATAATTTTCTTACTAACTAAAAGACCAACATTAGTAGCTTCAAAGATATTTTCAACATTAACTTCTATTTTACTGTAGTTCTCAAATAATTTTTGTATCTTTTTCCTGACTGTCTTCAATTCCAGTATCAATAACAGAAACTTTTACAAAATTTTTGTCAGCGCTTAACTCTGTTTTGACCGTAATTGATCCTATTGATGTGTATCTAATAGAGTTATTAATTAATCCAATAATAGCTTCTTTGATGCGCTCTTTATCCATTATAACTAACGGTAATTTTTCATCTATATCCACTACAAATTCCAAAATATCTGTTGAAGTATATGTTTTAATATCATTAATTATTTGATTTATTAATAGATTGATTGAATCAGCTTTTTTGTTTAAATCAACAAAAAAGGTATTTAAAAATTGTATATCCAGTATGACCTGGATTAATTTATGAAGCCTATTAACATTTTTTAGAGATACTTCTAAAAGTGATTTCTATTCATTTAAGAGATTTTTGCTAAAAAAATCACTTAATATTACATTGGATTCCTTGATTGCAGTTAATGGTATTCTCATTTCATGAGATATCCTGTTTATGAAATTATTTTTAAAACTTTCTATCTTTTTTATATCTGTAATATCTCGAGATATGATGCAAATTATCTCTTTATCATGATACTTTATTATGCTTGCATTACTTTCAACAATAGAAATGTCTCCATTCTTTCTTTTATAATTACCTTCACCTATATATATTTTTCTATCTTTTCTTATTTTCTCTGTTAAGTCTTTTAATGTTTCTTTTGAATATACGGCTGTGTCATGAATTTTTAATTTTATTAAATCTTCATAATCAAATCCAAGAAAATCACATATAGATTTATTACCTTCTAATATTTCTAAAGTATCTATATCTATCAGTAATATATGATCGCTACTTTGCTCCATCAGAGCTTTATACTTTTCTTCATTCTCAATTATTTTTAAATTAATTTCTTTTTCATTAATAATTTTTAATATAGAATCCATCATCAAAGTTATCTGATTAACATCAGATATTTCGTAATCTGTTTCTTTGTTCCCTACGCCTACAATTGCTACAATTTTCTCATCAACAAAAACTGGAATCGATAATTGTTTTTTTAAAATGGCATACTCTTTATGATATAAGCTTGGATTATCTTTAGATATTTTTAAATCATTGATTATTATAGGTTTACGTTTTCTTATTACTTCCTCGCAGATACCGGTGTCCTTGAAGTGAGATATTTCACTTGAAGTCGTTGTAGACATTTTTCCTATTGCTTCTTTCGACCAGGTGCTTAATTTTAATTCTTTACTAAGCTCATTGTATAAATATATATATCCTGCTTCACTGTTTGTAAGTTTTACAATTTCATCTAATGTTTTATCTAACAATTCTTGAATTGAATTAGCTTTAAACTGAGAAATATCTAATAAACTTTGCAACCTCTCTTTGTTCTGAATAGCAGATTGCAGAGCATAATATTTTTGTATAGCCTGGGAGGCTTCATTCATAATGATTTCAATAACTTCAGTTTTCTCTGGATAACCTTTTTCTTTACGTAAAATTGATAAAATACCAAGCTGCTGATTATCCGAAGAAATTCCAATAAAATAAACCTCTTTTATCTTTAGTGCCTTCTCTAACATGTAGCATACTTCTTTTGGAATTACTTTTGCAGAAAGAGCAAATAGTCCTTCAGGCTCTAAAAGAAGTTTACCACTACAGTATCTTGCAATTTCCTCTTCAGTCAATTTGAAAATGGAATTCTTAAAGACTCTTGATTCAGATGGAAGACCTTATCTGCCCATCTTAAGTATCTATCAAATCCTCTATGGAATTCTACCTTTTGCATTTTCTCTTTAGGATCCATTAGAGATAAAACCAGATAATCATCTTTTACGATTTTTTCTATTGCTTCAAATACTATTTTATAAATCTCATGTAAATCAGAACTTAATAAGAGACGAGATGTAGTTTCTAAGAGTATTTCCTGATCTTTGGAGTATTCCTTAGCTTTTTTCTCAGCATTAAATTTATTAATTAGATTTTCTCTTTTTTCTAATGCTTTCTTAACTGAATCACCTAATCTTTTTGCATGTTCCTTGATTATATAATCAGTTGCACCCCTTCTCATACAATCAACAGCTGTATCTTCATTTATAGAGCCAATACACAGAATAAATGGAATTAGATTTGTTTTCTCAAGAGTAAGTTTAA
>DIVM01000231.1 GCA_002435835.1 Firmicutes bacterium UBA6132 | reverse complement strand
GATAATTAATTTTTCCATTGTAACCTCCAAAATAATAATTTTTTGCCCTGTTTATATTGTACAATAATTGTAAAATATAGTCAATGAACGTCGTTAAATATTTAATAATAAAAATTATGTCATAATGTAAAAAAAATATACAATAATAAGTGAAAATATGATATTCTATTGTTGACAAATTTTAAAAAAATGAACTCTATTGTTGATAGATATATTAAAATTACAAAGGAGAATTAAGTTGGATAGAGAATTAGCTTTAAATATAGTAAGGGTAACAGAAGCAGCAGCTATTGGATGCGGAAAATATTTCGGAAGAGGAAATAAGGAAATTGCTGACCAGGCTGCAACCGATGGAATGAGAAGTATGTTCCAAGTGTTAGATATTTCAGGAACTGTTGTTATAGGAGAAGGAGAACTTGACGAGGCTCCTATGCTTTATATTGGAGAAAAAANNACTTGGGAAGCAGGTACTCCAGAAATAGATATAGCTGTTGATCCTCTTGATGGGACAAAACTTATTGCAAAAGGGCTTCCAGGTGCATTGGCAGTTGTAGCAGTAGCTCCAAAAGGCTGTTTGTTACATGCTCCAGATATGTATATGCATAAAATAGCAGTAGGTCCAAAAGCAGCAGGTTGCATAGATATTACTGCACCATTGGAGCAAAATTTATATAATGTAGCTAAAGCTCTTCATAAAGATATTACAGAAGTTACTGTTACAATACAGGATAGGGAAAGACATGAAGATTTAATACAGAGAGCAAGAAGTGTAGGAGCAAGAATTAAGTTGTTTGGAGATGGAGATGTAGCCACTGCCATAGCTACTTGCTTTGAAGATTCAGGTGTTGACATAATGGTTGGCAAGGGTGGAGCTCCTGAAGGAGTTATATCTGCAGCTGCTCTTAAATGTTTTGGAGGAGAATTTCAAGGTATTTTATCTCCAAATACTGATGAAGAAAGAATAAGATGTGAAAAAATGGTGGGCGAAAATTGGAATAGGGTATTAACTATGGAGGACCTTGCAAAAGGTGATGATATAATTTTTGCAGCAACGGGAGTGTCTGATGGTGAGTTATTAAAAGGAGTAAGATACGGTTCGGACAATAGAGCTAAAACTTATTCAGTAGTAACTCGTTCAAAAACAGGAACAATCCGTTTCATTGAAACAACTCATGTTTTAGATAAAAAACCGAAATACGCTTTTGTTGATTAATAGGTAATTTAAAGGGGACTGTCCCTTTTGCCAATTTTGTTGGTAAAAGGGTCTGTCCCCAAAAAGAACATTTGATTTATTCTTTTATAAATATATTACTGTGATTTCCTTTCCAGATGTCCGTAATTCTTTTATTAAATCCTCTATAATTTTTAACTTTATATTAAATGTGGCTGGAAAATTCGGGTTTTGATGGGCTGGATTCACAGCTTTACCTACATAAAAATTAATATGAGTACTTTCTTCAATTAATATTTTAGAAAGCAATGAACTTCCGTCATATTCGTTAAATTCTAAAGCATCTTTAAAACTGTTTTCATTATAGTTTTTTATATTTCTTAAAGTTTTTCCTACAGTTAAAACACCTTCTGTTACTAAATTAAAACCATCCATATATGCTATAGGAGGCACGTCTTCTTTCATTGAATCTAAATCAACTTCAAGATTTTTATTTAACACTCTTTGCGCTATAAGAGCTGTGGTACCACCGCATATAACTTTTTTATTTGTTCCTTCTATCATTTTCTGAGCTAAAAAGTCATCATAGGATTTAGAAGAAGGCGGCCCTATGAATACATCGGTGTACTCAGGTTTTCTTAACTTAATAGTTAGTATTGTAGTGTCATCACCGGGTTTATCATTGTAAAGGCTGCTACAAACTCCTATAAAGTTTCCGTTCACTATTTGTGATGAATTGTTTATAAAATTTAAATTTTTTAAATAATCATTAATTTCATCCCAACTCCATCCAAGGTTGAGCATTTGACCTATACCCGCATGGATTGCACCATCGCTTACAACAGAAATGGTATCACCCAAATCAAGGTGAATATTTGATTCATAAATTTTTTTTGAGCCAATTAACCACTCATTTTTATTAATAGGAATACTCCTGTTATGGGAATAATAAAAATAAGGAGGACTATCATATTCAGCTATATATGCATTGTACTCGTTATTTTTTTTAGTTATTTGTATAATTGTAAATGTTGAATATGCAAGTTTTCTAACTTTACACTCTGGCAATGTATTTATGATTGTTTCAATAGTATCATAAATTGTAGCACCATTTTTTAACATAGTTACTGCTATTTTAGTAGTCATAGTAGCAAGTATATTAGCTTTTACTCCACTACCAAGTCCATCTGACAAAACTATGATGCAACTGTCATCATCATTTATATACTCGACTTTGTCACCACAAAGTTCTTCACCAAATTTATTTATGCTTTTATAATTTATGTCTAAAAATTTTTCCATATTATTTACCGCTTTCTTCAAGAACTACATTTTTAAGCTTTAATAAAGCAGCTTTAGTTTCTGCAGTTGTTTCACCTAACAATCCAGCAATTTCTTGAGCAACGCGCATTTGTTTTTCTATAACTTTGTCAGCAGTTTCTAAGGTATTTAATTTTAGGTTTAATATTTGATTTTTTTTGTTTTCTTCATTAGTTATATCGTTTAATATACTAAAAATAATTTTATTTTTTGGTAAATAAACAATACTTTGAAGAACTGTTAATCCGTAATTTTCAAGAACAAGTTTTTTGCTTAATATATTTTCATCTGTTTTAAGCACTTGTTTATAATCATCGCTTGGTAGTAACATTGAAATGTTTCGCCCTTTAATGTTTTTAAGTTCAGCTTTAAAAACATATTCACCCACGGGATTAATATCTAATATGTTCAAATCTAAATCTAAAATAATTAGAATGTTTGGTGAGTATTGAAAAATTATATTTGAAATTTTTTCAGCCTGGCTTCTCATATATGGAATGCACATTTCAATATAGGACAAACCTTCTAATACTGATATAGCCTTGTCTCTGCAAGTTTCATATCCACAGGCGCTGCAGTTTAATTCATCATCTTTTGAATATTTCCCAATTTTTTCGAGTATATCATGAATTTGTTCTTCTGTAAATGGGGGATAATTGTATTTTTTATTTCTAAAGTTCCTTGTATAGCTTAATTTTTTATCCTCGTTGCTATAATTTACAGAATTTAATTTTGTGGCTTCCTTTAGGTTGTTTTTGGCATTATATATTCTTTCAAAAATATTTTTGCTGTTTCTTGGAACTGCAGGGCCACCTAGGCAACCATATAAACAGCTGTTTGCTTCTATTATAACTTTGCTTATTTGTTTATCTTGCAATGCTTGAAAAGCTTCTTTTAAATTGTCCGTTCCTGATACAGAAATAGGAGTTAAATCATTTTTTATTAAGGTATTTTCAATACCTGATACAATACCATTTTGAAGTGGATATTTTTTGCCTATCAAAATTCCTTCAAGATCAGGATGGGATTCATCAAAATCTGAAATATTAATGTTTTTTAATTCCATCCATTTATCTAATTCTTCAAATGAGATAACTGCATCTATAGTGCCTGATAGTTGAAAACCAAATGCTTCACACTTTTTTGATATACAAGGTCCTAAGAAAGCAATAAAAGCATTATCACCATGAATCTTTCTTATCATCTTACAGTGTGCAATCATAGGAGAGTCAATAGGAATTAAATATTTAATTAAATCTGGATAATAAGTTTGTATCATCATGTTTGCAGATGGACAGCAAGACGTAATTGCATTTTCTATTTTATTGTTATTAATATATTCTTCATATAACTCGGATACTTTAACTGCACCAATGGCTGTTTCTTCAATTATACTTATCCCCATATGTTTTAAAGCGGATATTAATTTATATGGTTCATCATAAACACCAATATAAGAAGGCGCTATAGATAAAATTACTTTTTTATTAGATTCAATAGCATTCATTACTTTATCTAAATCACTATGAATATTTCTTGCATTTTGTGGACATACTAAAAAACAATTGCCACAAGCAATACATTTTTCTTCAACTACCTGAGCTTGGTCATTAATCATTTTAATAGCTTTTACTGAGCAGTTTCTGACACATTTATAACAATTTTTACAGTTTGCTGGATAAAAATCAAGTATTTTCATTTGAAGTTATACTCCCTAATATAATGTCATTAAAAAATTTTTTAGCCGTATCTGGATCAACTGAATATATTTTATCTTCAAATTTTACTGATACTGCTTCAGTACAATGCCCTAAACAAAAGGCAGCTTTTATAACTACTTTATCTATTAAATTGCTTTGATTTACACAGGATTTAAATTTTTCTATAACTTCATAAGAACCTTTTAAATGACATGCGCTACCTACACAAATGCTTAAATCAATCATTTTTTACTCCTTAATTTTAAATAATATAATTACCCAGTATTGCAGAAAGCTAATTTATAACTTTCCCAAAAATTCACGGAGTAACTTTTGGTTGGTAATTATATTATAGGATTATTAAATTATTATGTCAATCTTAATGATAAAAAAAAAACAATCTTTCAGGTTTTAATCATATGTTAAAAATAACTTGACTAAAATCGTTGAAAATGTTATGATAATACAGTTTTATAACCCATCGTACATATCTAATTTTCCCAATACAGAAAATACAAAAGAATGAGTCATAAGGAGGTGTTTTTTTGGATTTAGCCCAATTATATAATTTGAAGGCTTTAGAACTAAAAGAACTTGCAAAGCAAAGAGGAATTCATAATGCTTATAAATATAAAAAAGATGAGTTGATTTTAAAAATAAAAGAATCGTATGAACTACAAAAATCAAGCGATGATTTAAGCATTGATTCATTTAGTGAAAAAGAAAATATAAATTATGTTGAAAATGCTAAGGCTTTACAGTTGTTTGAAAATGAACAAACTAATAAAGAAATAGAAATAGAAGATATAAATGATATAGAAGAATCTGAAGAGGCGGAAGTCAATGAAAATTTAAAAAGTAATAAAAGTATACAGGATAAAGTTACTGATGAAATAGATTTAAACAGTGAGGAACTTAATGTATGCGGTATATTAGAAACACACCAAGACGGTTATGGTTTTTTAAGAACAAATAATTATTTAACAAGTGAAGATGATGTTTATATATCTCCTTCTCAAATAAGAAGATTTCATTTAAAAACTGGGGACAAAATAAGTGGTATAACAAGACCTCCTAAACAAGGAGAAAAGTTTAAAGCATTGTTATATGTGAAAAAAGTAAATGACGACAATCCAGAATTTGCAAGAAAAAGAAAAGATTTCGATACACTCATTCCTATATATCCAAATGAAAGAATAAAACTTGAGTTATCGCCATTGGAAATTTCAATGAGAATAATTGATTTAATAGCTCCTATAGGTAAAGGTCAAAGAGGTATGATAGTTGCGCCTCCTAAAGCAGGTAAAACAACAATACTAAAAAAATTAGCAAATAGTATTTCAGAAAATCATCCTGAAATAGAAATTATTATGCTATTAATAGATGAAAGACCTGAAGAGGTTACAGATATGAAAAGATCTGTAAAAGGGGATGTTGTTTATTCAACATTTGATGAACTACCTAAAAACCATATAAAAGTAGCTGAAATGGTTTTAGAAAGAGCAAAGAGGTTAGTAGAGCAAGGAAGAGATGTTGTAATATTATTGGATAGCATTACAAGATTAGCAAGAGCGTACAACTTAACTATTCCACCAACTGGAAGAACATTATCAGGTGGTCTTGATCCTGGGGCACTTCATGGACCAAAAAGATTTTTTGGAGCTGCAAGAAATATAGAATTTGGCGGAAGTTTAACAATATTATCAAGTGCACTTGTTGAAACTGGAAGTAAGATGGATGATATAATATTTGAAGAATTTAAAGGCACTGGAAATATGGAACTTCATTTAGATAGGAAACTATCAGAAAAAAGAGTATTCCCTGCTATAGATATAAATAAATCTGGAACAAGAAGAGAAGAATTGTTGTTAAATACTGATGAATTACAAACAATTTGGCAGTTAAGAAAAGCATTGAGCAATTTTTCAGTAGCAGATGTTACAGAAAGAATGATTGATGGTTTAGTAAAAACTAAATCAAATGAAGAATTTATTAAAGAAGCATCAGCTACTTTGAATCCTGATAAAATAAAAAATAATTTTATTGATTAAAAGGAAAAAGGGTAAAAAGTAGTAAGATGAAAAAATTAGTAAAAATTAATATACTAATACAAAAAAATATTGTCAAAGATAAACCATTATGTTATAATTCTTAAAGTATGTTGATAAATAATAATTAACTTAATATAAAGTTATTAGAAAGAGGTGAACGGTATGAAAGAAGGAATACATCCAAATTATAAAACAATAACAGTTAAATGTGCTTGTGGAAATACTTTTGAAACAGGTTCAATATTAGATGAAATAAAAGTTGAAATTTGTTCAGAATGCCATCCTTTCTTTACAGGTAAACAAAAGTTTATCGATAAAGGCGGCCGTGTTGATCGTTTCAAAAAGAAATACAACATGGATTAATTTGCATGAATTAACTGCATAAGACTTCTAAGGGTTCGACATTTGCCGAACCTTTTTGTCGTTTTATAAAATAAAATTCTTTGTTTTAAATATTAAAAATTTTTAATTTATTAAAATTTAATTTGAAAAAATATTTTGAAAAATGAAATAAGCGTTTAAATTAAGCTCTAAATATATAATAACAATTAATAAAAATTAATAA
>DIVM01000244.1 GCA_002435835.1 Firmicutes bacterium UBA6132 | reverse complement strand
ATCTTAAATAAAGAAATCTCCATTTCCACAAGCTACAAATTTTCTGAAAATGATTTTAAAACAGCAGTGAAATTCTTAAAGTCTGATAATTCTATTTTTAATTTAATGAAAATAAGAACATTTTTATTAGAGAATTCTTTGGATGCTTTTAATTTTAAAATAAACAACCCTGGGTACAAGATATTATTGGAAAATAATGAAGACTAAAAACGAGAGATATAAATGAAATTAAGAAAAATAAAAAAAATATTTCTTTATATAATAATTGCAATTATATGCTTAATTATAATTTTCCCTTTTTACTGGATGATAAATATTTCATTTCAGAAAGACACACTTAATACTTATCCACCGAACTTATTTCCAGATAAGATTGATATAGTCAGCTATAAAAATGTTTTAACATCTGATTTTAAGCCATTAGATCAATGGATAAAAAATAGTCTTATAGTTTCATTATCTACTACTTTTATATCAATAATCTTTTCTCTATTTTCAGGTTATGCATTATCCAAGTATAAATTTAGAGCAAAAAATTCTTTTTCTTTTATAATCTTGGCGACACAAATGCTTCCAGCACCTTTATTATTAATACCAATGTATATTATTTTTAACAAAATACATATACACGATACGCTTTTTGGTTTAGTAGTAGCTAATGTTGCTTTCAGCATTCCATTATGTGTAATAATGCTTAGAAGTTTTTTTGATACAATACCCAATGAGTTAGAGGATGCAGCAATTGTTGACGGGTGTACTAGAGTAGGGTCCTTTTTCAGAATACATCTACCGTTAATTATCCCAGGAATTGTAGCAACTGCGATATTCTCTTTTTTAATAGCATGGGATGAATTTTTTGCTGCCAATACTCTGATTAATAGTGAAAAAAATTGGGTAGCTGCAGTAGGATTAAGTACATTTATCGGAGAAACTGTAGTAAGCTGGGATCAAATTATGGCGGCTGCCACAATTTTTACAATTCCCCCAATCATTCTTTTTTTATTTATTCAGAAATATCTAGTTGCTGGTTTAACTGCCGGCTCGGTAAAAGGATAAATAATAATGCATATACTCAGTGATTTTAAAACTTTTATTAAGAGGTGCTGATTGTTAGATAACAGTATAATTTTTTTAGATAAAAATAGTGTTTTTGATTTAAATGGAAAAGTTGCGTTAGTGACTGGTGGAGCAAGTGGCATTGGTGAGGGGATAAGTATGGGTCTTTCATTATTTGGAGTAAAAATTGCTATTGCAGACATAAATGAAACTAAAGCAAAAGAAGTAGTAAAAAAAATATGCGCAAATGATGGAAATGCAATTTATATAAAAACAGATATCTCTAAAAAGAGCTCTGTTAAAGATATGATAAAAGAAGTATTAGATAAATATGAAGAACTAGATATTGCAGTCAATTGTGCTGGAATAAAAGGTACTAATTTGTCATCATCTGAGGATTTTACAGAAAATAATTTAGAAAAATTAACCAAGACAATGCTTTTTGGCGAATTCTTCTGTTGTCAGGAAGAAGCAAAATATATGATTGCTCAAAAGAAGGGAAAAATAGTAAATATAAGCTCTATTTCAGGAAATATAGTTAATAAAGGAATGATAGGAATTGCTCCATATTGTGCTATTAAGGCTGGGATTATTCATATGACCAGAGCATTGGCAGTAGAATGGGCTAAATATAATATTAATGTAAATTCAATTAGTCCCGGATACACAATCACTCCTATCACAAAACCTATTTTTAATATAAAAGAAAGATATGAAACATATATGGATCAAATACCATTAAAACGACTGGCAATGCCAAATGATTATATAGGTGCAGTTGTTTTTCTGTCATCAGATTCAGCGAATTATATTACCGGGCAGAACCTAATAATAGATGGAGGAGTTACTCTTTGGTAATAGTAATTTTTATTTTAGATAATTTTTAAAATGAGGCAAAAATGAATTTAAAAATTGGAATGTTTACTCCGGCAAATAAAAGTTATTGGTCACAAATTCAGGGGATGAAAGAAGAAGTAAAAAAATATTCTTCAATAGTAGAAAAAGAATTAAAAAATTTTGGCGAAGTTTTAAACGCAGGAATTGTTGATGATATTGATAGTGCAAGAAAGGCAGAGACTTTTTTTATTACAAATGATATTGATATTATTGTGATTCATGCAGCTACTTATGGGTTATCAAAAAATATTATTCCTGCAATTTTGAGATTAAATGTACCTATTATAACCTTACATCTTCAGCCAGTTGAAAATTTTCCGTTTGAATCTGCATCTACACATACTTTACCAAAAAATCCATTTTCGATAGCAGGCGAGATAGGAAATATCCTAAATAGATTGAATAAAAAATATTATATGATTTTCGGGAAATTATATGATGATGTTAAAGTCTGGAAAGAGGCAGAGGAATGGTTTTTAGCTGCAAAAAGTATTAAAAAATTAAGAAACTCAAATTTGGGTTTTTTAGGGAATTATTATTCAGGAATGTCTGATTTATACGTTGATATATTTCAACTGATAAAGGTGTTTGGAGTCAATATAGATATTATTGAAATTTCTGATTTAAGGAAAGAAGTTGAGCTTATAAAGGATGAAGAAGTATTAGAAAAATTAACAAAATTTAAAAAGGAATATGTTATAGATAAAGATGCACCTGAAGAAAATATTTTATGGAACATTAAAGTCGCACTTGGTATGGAGAAAATGATAAATAATTTAAATCTTCATGCTTTGGCCTACAACTACCTTGGTCATCCAAATTCAATTGAAGAAAAGATTGCCTATTCAATGACTTTTGGAGGTTCTTTATTGTTGCAAAAAGGCATTCCATGTGCAGTTGAGGGAGATATAAGAATTTTGGTACCCATGCTTATTTTAAAGCAATTAGGCGCAGGAGCATCTCAGACAGAAATAAATGTTGCGGACTTTAAAGACAATTTTGATTATATATCTCATAGTGGACCAGGAGATTACTCAATATCAAACGAAAAACCATATCTTAGATATCTAAGTTTTTTTCATGGTAAAAGAGGAAGTGGCATATCTAGCGAGTTCTCCATTAAAAACGGTCCTGTGACATTATTCTCCATGGTGAATCATAATGATAATAATTTTAAATTTATTGTTGCAGAAGGAGAGTCAATTGAAGGAGAAAGATTAAAAAATGGAAATGTGAATACAAGAGTCAGATTCGATGGAGATATATCTGAGTTTATAAAAGATTGGTCATCAAAAGGACCATCGCATCATAGTATTATTTGCTCAGGCCATCAGTCAAGAATATTAGAAATAATTGCAAGATTAAAAAATTTTGAATTTATTAAAATTAGATAGAGAGGAAACTGATTTTGTATACTTTATCAAAATTTGAAGAATATATAAAAAACAATAACAAAAATGTTGCTAATATTGGCATATTTGCTGTAGGACATAATTCTTATTGGCCACAATTTTCTGGCCTTAAAGAAAAATTGGAAAAACACTATAAATATTTTTGTGAAACTTTAAAAGAAAAAGTAGATGCGAGCATAATAGAATATAAAGAAATTTGTGATAGTTTTCAATCTTCAAGAATTGCAGGGGATTTTTTTTCAGGAAAAAAAATAGATTTAATCATTTGTTATCTGGCCACTTATTCACCTGCTGCAGTTTCTACAACAGTAATAAAGGAATTAAGAAATGCAGGAATCTTAATAGTAAGTTTACAACCTTTTGAAAGGCTAGATTACGAAAAGGGTACTACAATAATGCAATTGGAAAATGATAATATTGTTAGTTTGCCAGAGGTTATTAATGGCTTAGAAAGAATGAATTTGAAACCATTAGATTGTGTTGTAGGGAATTTATATAAAGATGCTAGAGCTTGGGAGAAAATTAAAAAATGGTGCGACATTGCTAATGTATTTAATAAGCTAAAGAATGATCATATTGGTTTATTGGGGCATGTTTATGAGGGCATGCTGGACATGAACTCGGACCCTACAATGTTCGAGGGGCCTTTTGGATCACATATTGAGCATTTGGAAATGGAAGATTTAGAGTATCTTACTAATTCTGTAAATGATAAAGAAATTGATATAAAGGTTGATGAAATATTAAAAATTTTTGATTTACCAGATCCAAAATATGACTCAATAACTAGTAAAGTTACAAGAGAAGATTTACTAATACCTGCAAAAATTTCGGTTGGGATGGATAAATTGGTTTATGAATATAAACTTACAGGATTAGCATATTATTATAGAGGATTAAATAATAATTTTGAGAAATTACATGCGGGGATGATTATTGGGAATTCTCTCTTAACAAGCAAAGGTATATCCATCTCGGGGGAATATGATATAAAAAATTGTATAGCTATGTTAATTACAAGCAGATTTGGTGGCGGAGGTTCTTTTGCTGAGATTCATCCAATTGATTTTGTTGAAGATTTTGTTTTAGTTGGTCATGATGGCCCTCATCATTTAAAGATTGCAGAAGGAAAGCCAGTTTTAAGGAAACTAAGCGTTCTGCATGGGAAGAGAGGATTTGGTCCATCAGTTGAATATAAAATTAAAACTGGCCCTATTACAATGCTGGGGTTAACTCAGAATTCAGAAAACAAGTTTAAATTTGTAGTTGCTGAAGGGGAATCTTTACCTGGTTTAATTCCGGCAACGGGTAATACAAATACCAGAGTGAGATTTAAGCCAGAGATAAGAACCTTTTTAGAAAAGTGGTCTTTGGAAGGACCAACGCATCATATAGCATTGGGTATTGGGCATTTAAGTGAAAAAATTGAAATGTTGTCAAAATGGTTAAATATAGAGATAGTTAATGTTACTAAACAATATTTATAAATTAATTAATAACAGTAGTGATGAAAAATAATATTGATAGAAATTATAATATTGCTAAAGAATATTATCATAAATATGGAATAGATACTGATGAGGCAATTAACAAATTAAGCAGTATTCCTACTTCAATACATTGCTGGCAGGGAGATGACTGTGGAGGTTTTGAAAAGGAAAATTCAAAGTTATCTGGCGGAGGCATTCTTTCAACCGGTAACTATCCCGGGAAAGCTAATAGTCTAAAGGAATTAAAAGATGATATCTCAAAAGCTTTTTCTTTAATACCAGGGGAAAAAAGACTTGGTATTCATGCGATTTATGGAGATTTTCCTTCAAATAAAATTGATAGAAACCAGATAAAAAAAGAACATTTTCAAAGTTGGATAGAATTTGCCAAAGGCTTAGGGATTGGTCTTGATTTTCATCCTACACTTTTCTCTCATCCATTAGCAGACAAAGGTTTTACACTAGCTAGTACTGAAAAAGATGTAAGAGAATTCTGGAAAGAACATGTAAAAAGAAGCCGTGAAATATCAAACTATATTGGCGATTCTTTAAAAAATACATGTGTTATGAATCTTTGGATTCCAGATGGTATGAAAGATAATACAGTAAACAGGTTTTCCTACAGGCTGCTATTAAAAGATTCTCTTGATGAAATATTTTCAGTAAAATATCCTAAAGAAAATATAATAGATACTGTTGAAAGTAAGCTTTTTGGAATAGGTTCAGAAAGTTTTGTAGTTGGTTCATATGATTTTTATTTGAGCTATGTATTACAAAATAATCTTTACCTAACATTAGATACTGGTCATTTTCATCCTACAGAATTAATTTCTGATAAAATATCTTCACTTCTACCATTTATTAAAGGTATTATGCTACATTTAAGTAGAGGTGTAAGATGGGACAGTGATCATGTAACAATTATAAATGAGGAACTCATTTCTATAATGCAAGAAGTTAATCGTGCTAATTCATTTGATAAAGTATTAATATCAAGTGACTTTTTTGATGGCAGCATTAATAGAATTGGCGCATGGGTTATAGGCGAAAGAGCGATACAAAAAGCAATATTATTTGCTCTTCTTGAACCTATAGAGATCTTAAAGAAATTTGAGAAAGAAAACAAACTATTTGCTAGACTTGGATTTTTGGAACAGCTTAAATCAATGCCTTTTGGGTTTGTATGGGATTATTATTGTTATAAGATGGATGTTCCCTCAGAAGAAAACTGGATTAATGAGGTAATAAAATATGAAAATAAGGTTTTATCAAAAAGAAATAATAGATAGCTTAAGCGTCTCCAAATTATTGTTTCTATTAACCTAAAACTAAACCATGTTTCATTTGAAAACTGTGCCATTCCTAAATAACATAACCTTATATAAGTCTATTTTATTGCGCTAAATACAAGTTTAGCAAAATTTACCAGTGCAAATTAAAATCAGTTTCATGCCCAAAATCTTCTTGATATTGTACATGAATTAGATGTACAATGATTATATGAAATTTCCCGACTTCCGCATAATTTCTTA
>DIVM01000077.1 GCA_002435835.1 Firmicutes bacterium UBA6132 | reverse complement strand
ATATCACAAAACTGCGCTGCTATTCCTCACACATTATTGGAAAGCATATTTTTTGGAACAACAAAAGGAAGTTATACGGGAGCGGAAAACAAGGCAGGTATATTTGAATTAGCTGATGGAGGAACTATTTTTTTAGATGAAATAAACTCAATGGATTTAAATATGCAAGCTAAACTTTTAAAAGCTATTGAAGAAAAAAGAATAACAAGAATTGGTGGGTCCGAAACTAAAAAAATTGATGTTCGCATAATTGCAGCTCTTAATGAGGATCCTCAAGATTGCATAAATAACAATAAAATAAGGAAGGACTTATTTTATAGAATATCCAGCATACAAATATCAGTTCCTCCTTTAAGAGAAAGAAAAACAGATATTGAGAAGCTTACTTTACATTATATTAAATATTATAACAAAGAGATGAATAAACAAATTAAAGGCGTAACGCCTGAAGTGTTAAATATTCTTAATAATTATGACTGGCCAGGAAATGTCCGTGAATTTAAAAATGCTATTGAATGTGGCATGAATTTCGCTTCTTCCAGTTTAATTTCAAAAGAAGATTTACCTGATATAGTACAAAAAAAACGTAACTATAATAGCAATAAGGATAATGACTTTAATTTATTAGAATATGATGTAAATACTCTAAATGAGGCTGTAGAATCTTTTGAAAAACAATTTATTATTAATAAAGCTAAAAATGCAAATTCCTTATCAAATTTAGCAGATGAACTTTGTATTTCAAGACAAACATTGAATTATAAAGTTAAAAAGTACGGAATAGATTTTGATTCATTAAATAGAAATTAATTTTTTATTTAGTAATTAAATATGATTATTATAATTTCAAAGGTTTTTAAAAGCAATAAGAGAGAAGGTAATTAATTATAATTACCTCCTCTTCAAATCATTATTTAACCATTTACTTTATGGTGTTAGAGAATTAACTTGTGCTGTATTAATTTTAAATATAGCTGCTAATATTAGGCTGTTTTCAATTTGTCAGTAGCCGTATTTTGTTTTTCTAAATTCTCATGATTTACATCAAAACTTGGTTTTTTCTTTACTGCTATAGCGAACAATACATAAGCTATAAATGCAAGTACCATATATACATATAAAAGTGAAGAATATGATTGATTTATATTGTATATAGCTCCAGCAACTATGGGTGCTAACGCAGCCCCTAATGATGAGAATAATGCTACAACTCCAAATATTGAACTGTATTCTTTATTGCCATATAGTGCCCCAGTAAGGAATGAAGGTGTTACTGAAATATTTGTTCCTGCTATACCTGTTAATATAGTATATAATATTCCGAATGCAAAAACAGTAGCTAATTTTAAAGATATTAAACTTAAAAAAGTACATATACTAATTAATAATAAAGTTTTGTTAACTCCTATTTTATCATATGTTCTGCCAATAGTAATTTTGCCCAATGTAACTGTAGCAAAACTTATGGATAAAAGTGTTGCTGCACTTTGAGCAGTGTATCCCATATCTGTTAATAATGGGGACATAGATGTTAATACACCATTGATTATAATTCCTGTAACAACAATTCCTGCACAAAGAGCCCAAAATGATAATGAACTTATTGCTTCTTTTTGCGTTACACCTACAATTTTAGAAGTAATGGCATTTTTATTGCCAAGTGGTAACAGACCCATTTCAGAAGGAGACAATTTGATAATAAACAAAATAAGTGGAAGTGCTACAGCTAACATTATAATTGCAGTAAATAAATATGCTTTATTCCATCCAAAGTTTGTAATGAATGATACAGTAATTGGGCTTAGTACTATTCCACCAAATGCTGTTCCAGACATTCCAAGTCCCATACACAATCCACGTTTTTCGTTAAACCAGTTTGTAATAATAACTGAAGGCGGTATCATACATGTAGCTGCTAATCCCATACCTTCAAATACCGCTAAAATGTAAAAATGAATAAGCTTTGTTGAAAATGAAAAACCAATAAGCGAACCAGCTACTAAAATAACACCTACAACCATAATCGTTTTTATATTATACTTTCTAATAAACCTTCCAACAACCATATTCGAAAACATAGATGCAAATGCCATTATAGTATAATAAAGCATAAATTCTGACCTACCAACATTAAGTGACTCTGATACTGACTTAGTGTAAAGAGAAACCATGTTGATTGTAGGTGAATAAACTACTGACATCAACAAAAACAAAGCAACAATTATCCACCAACCATAAAATATTTTACCATCTTTTTTCAAAATCTTTTACCATCCTTTTTTATTATCGATTTAAATACTAAATTTGTACATTAACCATTAAATATAAAACAATTTAAGGGTCTATTAAATCACAGTTTTATTATAGCAATTTTAATACCAATATTTTTTATTTTTACTTGAATTCATTTATAATGTTGCAAACATATTCCTTTTATTATAAAAACATTTTCCCTTAAAAATATTTTAATGTTTTTTAAATTTTAATTCTTACTTATTTTGTTTATCAAATAAGCGCGTAAAACTTTTTACAACTCATAAAAATAAATTTACAACTTGCAACAATA
The DNA here is from genome assembly GCA_002435835.1 of Firmicutes bacterium UBA6132. Next base: position 15,325 of record DIVM01000077.1, on the reverse strand, counting down.
TTTTACAAAAAATTATCACAATAAAAAAAACAATAACCTAATTAAAGATTATTGTTTTTTATTTTTATTATCTAATTGGACAAATTCCACTTTCACAGCTATCATTTCCAACATCTAATGCTTCTTCTTCAACTTCATATTTACTTATTAGAGAAGGAATAAATGGTTTCATTTCACTTATACGTTTATTGTATTCTTCTTCTGTAATAGACTCATAAGGCATTAGTTGATAGAAACTGTCATCAAGAGACAAAAATGACAATGCAACAACTTCATCCCAATTATCCCAAACCCATTGTTCTACTTGTTCCCATTCATTATCTTTTACGTGAACTGTTATAGAACAATTATGGTCAACATAATTTTCCATGAACAACTTATAATTTTCTAATTGTTCTATGGCGTTTACATCATATTTTGTTTTTCCCCTTGGTGCTTTTTCAGGGAATTCAATTACTTTTGTAGTACAAGTTTTAATTTCCTGTCCTACTTCTGGGTGAATTGCATATCCTAATTCTTCACAAACTTTAACTAATGGATCATGACTATTAATTCTAACTCTTCTTAAGAAATATGGAGAATGTGAATAATGAACACCGCATGAAACGCTAGGAAGCTGTGATAAAGTACCTTCTGGTTTAATTGTAGTAACTAATATTGGAGCACTTTCTCCAATTTCATTAGCATAACGTTCAGATTCGTCATTTGCAGCATCTTTTAATTTTCTTAAAAGTTCAGCTTGCTCATCTTTATTTAAACCAACTGCATTAACCATGTCCTGCCAACCAGTTAATGAACAACCTGTAATTTTATCCCTTTGTTGAACTCTATCCCATTTAGAAAGTTCAAGTTCGACACAAGTCATTCTGTATGCTGCTCTTGCAGAAAGTCTTTGAGCCTTTATTAATGCTTTTTCATCTAAATTTCCATTTTCATCAACAAATGCAAAAACATTAACTGTAGTTAAATTACATAAACCTTTATCATCAAGAAGTATTTCACCGCATGGATTAACTCCATTCATATTAGGTCTTCTTTTACTTCCTGCTTCTTCATTAACCCAACCAGGTTCACCTGAATAACGCATTTGTTGTATTTGCCATTTTAACTGTTCACGAGTAGGTTTTTTTCTATAATAAATAGAATTATTGCTCATTGAACGGTGAATTATATCTTTATCAACAATCCATTGACCGTCAATTTGTTTATAAAGTTTATTTTTTGCTTCGATGCAGTCAGTATCATCATAATCTATAAGCATAATTTCTGCAGTTCTTCTCACGCCACCAACAACCACATTTTCTCCTATAATATTTGCTATGTCCAAACAATCTATAGGCTTAACTTTAAATCTTTCCTTACCTTCAATAGTTCCACGCTTTTTAATTACTGAATCAATTTTAGAGAACATATTTTTTAAACTTGAATGACCGCTTGCAGTGCCTCCGAAAGTTTTAAGAGTTTCTCCTTTTGGTCTCACATTGTTATAATTAATTATTACAGTTGAAACATTTCTGTATTCACTTGAGTTTATTATGTTCAAGAAATGATCAAGAGCCTGTACCCAACCTTCTTTACTATCACCAACAACAATTTTCACTGTATTGTTATGATTAAACTCTATTCCTGTATTATCTTCTCTTTGTAATTTTTCAACAGGTGTATAATCTTCATGTATTATTTTAAAATTGCTTCTTATTTTTGGAAGCTGTGCGACATCTTCTTTTAATATTCGCACACCAACACCTGATCCAATCATTAGTAAATAAAATAAGTCTCTAAAAGCATGGAAATCATTTATTATTTCAAATGCACAGTTATAATTTGCCATAGGATAATTGTAAGAAACAGGAGTTCCGCCAACCCAGAATGTTCTTCCTGATAAAAATTGCTTTAAATTAAATATATTATCATATAAACGCTCTGCTTCTTCTTTTTTAGTAGGAACTAAACTGCAGTTATATTCAACAGCACGTCTAACTGTTTCCCACCAATACTCTCTTCTTCTTTCTTCAGGTAGGAATCTTGAATATGTTCTGTAATATACAAAATTACCAAGTTGGTTCATAGGTGAACCTATATGTTTATATTGACTAATGAATTCTTCGCTTAAGAGTTTGTAATCTTTTCTCTTTCTTGAATCTCTCGACTTATCTCTTTCATATCTATATAAAATATATTTTTTAGCAACGTCTTTTCTTTTTGAGTCCATTAACTCATTTTCTACTAAATCTTGAACCATTTCTACAGGTATTGGAAAATCTTTTTTCCTTAGTTCGTCTTCAATTTTTATACTTATTGCACCAGCTAATTCTTCATCCACACCATCTTTTGTTTCTTTCATGGCTTTGATAATTGCATTGCCAATTTTTTCAGCATTAAAGTCAACAAAATGACCTGTCCTTTTTAGTATTTTTATCAAATTATCCCTCTTTCCTTTTATATTTATCATTTGTATAGTACTATTTAACCTTCAATACAACATATTGTATCAGCCAGGCTTATTTTAGTCAATATAATACTATATATAGAAAAAATTGTAGTTTTAGATTTATCCATGTAATTGCAACACAATCTTAGATCTTGCAACTATTTGCAATTTACTTTCATTATTAAGTTGTTGATATTTCAACATTACATAATTCTTAATAAATCTTAACATTTTCCTATTTTAATTTCAACACAAAGATATATTATATATTTTTTTTAAAAAATGTGGTAGTTTAATTTAAACCTTATTAACCATATTTTTGATGATAAGTATAACTTTGCTATTTAGTTACCTAAGGCTTTTATCGCCCATACTATCTAAAATATTAGCTTTTTATCATATTGTTTCATTTAAATAAACAGTTATATCAACGAACCGCTATATATTTAAATAAATAAAATAACATGAATGTTCATGTTATTTTATTTATTTAAATTATTTACTTTATATCAAATCCAACCCTTATCGTATATATCAGAAAATTCTATATTAATCATTTCTAATTTATTAACGTATCTATTATCCAAATTATCATTTCCAAAATCTTCAACTAATCTATTAGGAAGTTCAATTTTGAATACGCTTCCTTTTCCAACTTCGCTTTTTACGCTTATTTGGCCACCATGAAGTACAACTATTGATTTTACTAATGAAAGACCAATTCCGCTGCCTTCAGCATTTCTTGACAAAGACTTATCAGCTTGATGGTACCTTTTAAAAATATTATTTATATGGTCTTTACTAATACCTATACCTGTGTCTTTAACTGTTATTTCAATAGTGTTTTTCTTTTCATGTATATTAACTAATATTTTGCCACCTGCATTTGTAAACTTTATGGCATTTGATATTAAGTTTAAAACAACCCTTTCTATTTTTTCAGGATCACATGCTATTATTTTCCCCTCAACATCCGTATCAAAAATAATAGTTAATTCTTTAGATTCAACGTACTCTGCAACTGACAATACTATATTTTCAACAACATACACTATATCTTCATTTGAAACTCTCATATTGAAGTGACCGGACTCAATTTTAGAAATATCCAAAATATTATTTATTAATTTTGTAAATCTATAACAGTTTTGTTTAATTGAATTTATACTTTTATTAATTTTTCCTTTATAGTTTTCGCTATCTCCCATTTGAAAATAAATTTCTATAAGTTGAATAGCACTATATATAACATTTAATGGAGTTTTTAATTCATGGGATACATTTACAAATAATTCATCTTGCAGCTTTAGCGCTTCTTCCATTTTCTTTTTTTCTTTTACATAATCAGTAACATCCATAGTAACTGTAATAATTTCTGTTATTTGATTATTGAAACCATACAAAGGTTGATGAATTAATTTTAAATATTTATTTTCTCCGTTTGTCTCATAATTTATTTGTTCGATGTACGGATTATTTTCAATTGTTTTTCTAATAATTTCTTGACTTATATCTTCTACATTTAAAACATCATAAATATTTTTTCCTCTTATAGAAGAAAGTGGTTCAATATGAGGATAATGGTCTTTTAATTCTCTATAAGCTTTATTGTTTAAATCAATAATAAGATATTCAGGGTACGAATATCTTTGTAGCCCTAATTCTAAATTATCTATAATTTTATTTGCTAACTCATATTGTGCTTTAATAAATAAATTTTCTTCATTTTTAATTCTATCTGTAATATCATGGAAACAAAAAATAGACTTTTCTACTTCACCGAATTTATCATAAATGGAATTTTTACTAGCAGTATAATAATGTGTATCATCAGATTTTTTATTTGTAAGTATTACTTTATTTACTGAATCGTTATCTAAAAAATTATTTCTCATAAAATTTCCTAAGTTTAACATATTGTAATCATATTTATCCACTGTTAAACCAGCTTCTTCAATTGCATCCACAGAAGTTTTTGAAACTTTTAATAATTCATTAGCGCTATTATTTGAAAGTGATATATTATTGTTTTTATCCACAACAACTAATGCATCAGACATATTTTCTATTATTGCATGCAACTCTATATTTTTATTTTCAACTATTTCTCTATTTTCAATATTTTCTGTAATATCGTATGCTTGGGAAATTATATATTTAGGTTGTCCTTTTATATATATTGGAACTGTTATTAAAAAGTAATATTTTTGATTTCTGTTTTCATATTCTAATTTAAATTCATTAGCATAATATGACTTTCCAGTTTTTTTAACTTTAAAAAATATATTTTTAAGATCATCGCCATTAAAGCCTACTTTTATATTATATAAATTTTTTCCTATACATTCACCATAATCACTGTGGGGTATGTTTAAAAAATCTAAATATTCTCTATTCGCTTTAATAAGCATGCAGTCTGAATAGTTAAAAATCGCAGCAGCAGAAACATTATCTCTTAACAAGCTTGAAGTATAAGGAGATACTTCTTCTATTTTAGAATTTAATTTTTCTTCAATAAAATAATCTTTTTCAATTTTATTTTTATAACAATTAATTGTGATTATTACTTCTCTTGGCTCATATTTTTTAGTAAATAAATAACCATGGAATTCGTTTTCGAAATTTTCTAAATCAACTTGCGAATCAATTTTTAGCATATTGTTTATTTCATGTATTGTTTTACCAATAATCTCATGTTTTGAATATCCTGTAAGCATTACAAAAGCAATGTTAACTTCTTGTACCACTTGATTAACACTTTTAAAAAATGGTGTATAGCTATAATAAAAATAATCCATTAATATCCCCTTTAATTACAAAATAATGAAAATATAACATAAATTAACATAATACAACATATATTATAACCTATATATTTACATTAATAAATACAAATTAATTAAATTTATATAAATCTAATATTAGCAAAATGAAAAAGACAGGCCTTGTTAATAATAACTGCCTGCCTTATCTATAATAAATTTAATTTTAATGTTTTTATGAATTTTGTAAATAGATATCCGAAAACTCGATATTTATAATTTCATTAAGATCATCAGAAATAAATTTTTGTGAATCATCTTTTATATTTATAATATTAGAAGGTATACTGAATTTAAAAGAACTACCTTGTCCTAACTCACTTTTTACGCTTATATTTCCACCATGAAGTTCAACAATTGATTTTACTAAAAACAAACCTAAACCGCTTCCTTCTGCAATACGTGTAAAAGATTTGTCATCTTGGCTATATTTATTAAAAACTATATTAAAAAACAGTTCTTCCATTCCAATTCCATCATCTTCTACTTCAATTTCAATTGCGTTACCCTTATCTAATAAATTAATATTTATTTTTCCGCCTTTTTTTGAATATTTTATTGCATTAGATATTAAATTTAATAAAACTCTTTTCATTTGATCTTTATCATAAGATATAATTTTTTCTTTTATATCAGTATTGAAACTAATATTTAATTCCGCAGTTTTAATAAAATCCGATGCAGAATCAACTATATTTTCAATTTCTTCTACTATATCATTACGGCTAAAACTTAATTTAAAGTTATTTGATTCAATTTTATTCAAATCTAAAATATTATTAACAGTTTTTTTCAATCTAAAACAACTTTGTTTAATTGAATTTATGCTATTAATAATTTTATCATTTTTATTTTCTACTAAATCATTAGTTAAACTAATTTCCATTAGTTGTGTTGCACCGCAAATAATATTTAAAGGTGTTTTAAATTCATGGGACATATTAATAAATAAATCATCACTTGATAAATTTATTTCTTTTTTTTCATTTATGTCCTTACTTAAATCGTCAGAGTTTTTCATGTTTTCGTTAACTATTTCTTCATAATTACAATTAGTTTTAGAAAAAAGAACTACAAAACTTTTATTTAAGCATTTCATGATTATCACCCCATTATCATTAGTTAGTATCTAAACTATACATACCACCAAAGATAAAATTAAAACAGTAAATTAGAAAAAAACTAAATTATATTTTATAAAATAGTTATCACATGTTACTTTATGTACTATAAAGTCGAATAAAAAAGGGATGGTCCTTAAAGCCCTTTTTTATTAACCCAGCCAATTAATTATATTCATTGTTTCTTGAAAACAATTATTTTTTAAAAAGTCGTCTTCATATTTTTCAGAGCACATCATGGGGTGTCTGCTTATATAAAAATTTCCATTTTTAATAAACTGTTTTTTATCTTCTGCTTGTTTGCCCCATAAAAACCAATTGATATTTTTATTTTCAGTGGATATATAATTTAAAAGTTCTACACTGAAAGATTCCCAAATTTTAATATGGCTTCCAGTAATGCCTGGTTCTACAGTTAAATAAGCATTTAAAAGTAAAACACCTTGATTTGTCCATGATTTAAATATTTCATTAGGAGGTAATATTATAAATGTTTTATTTTTAATTTCCTCTTGAATTTCAGAAAACTTTTTTATTTGCTTGTAATCTTCTATATTATTATAGCTTTTGTAAATAAGTCTAACTATATTTTTTAGACTTACCTGCCTAAATTTATCATTCCAAGAATTCAAATCCCCTACTTCAAATGCACGACCCGTAGCTCGCCCTTTTTCAGGGTAAGGATCCTGCCCTAATATTGCTGCCTTAATATTTTTTAAATCACATTTTAAAAATCTAAGAACATTATCATGTTCAGGATTTATGTTTAAACCTATATTAATTTCAATTTCATTTAACTCATTTCTTATTTCCTCAGTTAAAAATTTTTCCCAAGAACTGTGGTAATTATTTGGAATTAAGCTCATTTCAGACCCCTATCTATTCAATTTTACTAAATATTTTTAACAAGTATATATTTGCATTTATCTATAAATTTTATAATACATTGATTCTTGATTTAGTACAATATAAACATATTACCATTAATTAAAAATATAAGAAAAAGCTCTTAAATTTCTTAAGAGCTTCATAAAAATTATTTATTGTAATTAAAAAGTCATCCTATTATCATACAATCTAAATTGTGATATTAACCCTTTACTCATAGTATCAGCCATTTGTAGTGCTTGTTCTTCAATTGTATCATATAATTCAATATCTTCTTTATATTTGCCAGTCAGTCTTAAAACTGCTTCATCCTCTACTAATTTAAGATGATGGTGCATCATATCCTTCCATTCAGGATATGACCAGTAAGGATTTAGTCTTGAAAGAAAATAAGCAATTTCATCTGCATTTTTATACCACTCATTTCTATCTGCATTTGCAGCATCTCTATTTCCTTTTTTTGAATTATCAAGAAATTCTGCAGCTATTAATGCTGTTCCCACAAAGTTCTCATAATGTTAATTATATTAATTAATATTATGATTGTTTAACAGAAAGTAGTTTCACGAATTTTTGGGTGATAATCATATTATATATTTTTATTGTTTAAATATCTTTTTTTATATTTTATAGTGCTATATTTGCTTATTTTTTTAATTACTGTATAATTTGTTATGCTTCCGACGACTCCGACAATAGGTATTCCCTGTACAAATTTAGATGTAAGCATTACATCTGAAAGAATATCTGATGTCCTTTGAATTTCATTGTTTAAATTCATATCTAAAAATATATGATTATCTATTTTCTTTGAAAGCTCATCAACATGTTGGTTACATACTTTTTGTTCATCACCTTTTAAAAGCGCACCTTGTATTATTTTTAAAACATATATCTTCTCATCTTGTAATTCATAAGAAAAACCAAAACTAAGTGCAATTTCATATATAGTTTTTAATATCATTGCAGTAAATAAAGGAATATCTGGAAGCCCCATTCCAATAAGGCCAAGTCCTGCTCCTTCTAATGTAGATAAGGATGCATTTATTATATTGCTTGTTTTAGAATGTCTATCCATTGCTTTTAAGGTTTTTCTGTTTATATTATTTTCCATTTTATAATCATTCAGGCTGTGATTTGATTGAATTTTCTCTTTATTGTACGATTTTTCGATATACTTTGTTCCCTTTTCAAAAACAATCTGAAATGCTTTATAAAAAGCTACATCCAAAGTTTTCTTCAGCGAATCTGGAACCATTGATTCTATTTTGTCAGAAATAGGAGCTATTTTTTCTTGAATAATTTTATTTTCTTTTTTATTTAATATATTTTGTTCTTGTTTTTCAAGTTTGTTTATATTATCATTAATTATTTTTTTCAATATGTCACCCATCTATAATTTGTACTCTAAAAACTGTATTCCTGATATAATTATATACTTAAATCTATATGGCAATATCCATTAGGGTTTTTATCTAAATATTTTTGGTGGTAATCTTCTGCTTTATAATAGTTTTTAAGCTTTTCAACCTCTGTTACAATTGGCTTTTCATATTTTGTTGCTTCGTTTTTTAGAGATTCTTTTATAATAAATATATCATTTTCATCAGTATAATATATTCCTGATCTATACTGTGTTCCTATATCATGTGATTGTTTGTTTAAAGTTGTCGGGTCAATTACTTTCCAAAAAAGTTCAAGTATTTTAACAAGTGTTATTTCATTTTCATCATATTTAATATGTACTGTTTCTGTATAGCCAGTTTTATTTGAACAAACCTCTTCATATGTAGGATTTTCAGTAATTCCATTGGCATAACCTACAGATGTTTCTTTTATTCCTGATTTTAAATCATAATAAGCTTGAAGACCCCAGAAACATCCTCCGGCTAAATATATTTCTTTCATAACACACCTCCCATTTTTATATATTTTACCATATATTTTATATTTTCTACATAATTGTATTTAATATTCTTAAATTTATTCTTGACATTACATTCAAATATGCTAATATATTAATATAATAATATTTAGTAGTGAGGTTTAAATGATAGATATTAGTAATAAAGAAAAAACAAAAAAATTGCTTGAAGAAAAAGCTGAAATGCTAAAAACCATAGCACATCCAGTTAGGCTTTGCATTTTAACATTGCTTATAAAGGAAGAAAAAAGTAATGTAAGCGACATTCAATGCTGTATTGATGTTCCTCAGCCAACAGTTTCTCAACATTTAGCAAAATTAAAATCAGCAAATGTTCTTTCATCTGAAAGAAATGGTACTGAAATAATTTATAAAATTAAAAATGAAGAAGTAAAACAAATAATTGAATTTATTTTGCAATAATAGGAGGATATGATGAATAAAAAAATTGTAATAATAGGTGGAGTTGCAGGCGGTGCAACTGCTGCTGCAAGATTAAGAAGACTTGATGAATCATCTGAAATAATTGTATTTGAAAGAGGTTCTTATATTTCTTATGCAAACTGCGGCCTTCCATATCACATAGGTGATGTAATAAAAGAACGCGAATCATTGCTTCTTCAAACCCCAGAAGCAATGCAAAAAAAATATAACGTAGATGTTAGAATAGATTCAGAAGTAATTAAAATAGACAAAGAAAATAAAAAAATATCAGTTAAAAAAGTAAAAACAGGTGAAATTTATGAGGAATCATATGATAATTTAGTAATTTCCACTGGATCATCACCCCTTAAACCACCTATTGAAGGAATTAACTCGCCAAATATTTTTACACTTTGGACAGTTCCAGATACAGATGAAATCAAGAAATTCATTGTAGAAAAAAAACCTAAAAAGGCTATAGTTGTTGGTGGTGGTTTCATAGGACTTGAAATGGCTGAAAACTTGCACCTTGCAGGCTTGGAAGTAACAATAGCTGAAGCATTGGATCAAGTAATGGCTCCTGTTGATTATGAAATGGCACAGCTTGTTCAAAATAACATGGTTCAAAATGGTGTAAAATTATATTTAGGCGATGGTGTTTCTAAATTTAAATCTGAAAATGGAAAAGTAATAGTTACATTGCAAAGTGGAATAGATTTAACTGCAGATTTAGTTATATTGTCCATAGGTGTACGTCCAAACAGCCAGTTAGCTAAAGAAGCAGGTCTTTCTATAAATCAACGAGGTGGCATAGTAGTTGATAAATATTTAAAAACTTCTGACCCAAGTATTTATGCTGTTGGTGATGCTATAGAAGTTGAAGATTTCATAGGAAAAGATAAAACAATGATTCCTCTTGCAGGTCCTGCCAATAAACAGGGAAGAATTTGTGCAGACAATATTTATGGCGCAAACGAAGAATATAAGGGAACTCAAGGAACATCTGTTGCTAAAGTTTTTGACCTTACAGTTGCATCAACAGGCGTAAACGAAAAAACTTTAAAGCGTTGGGGAAAAGAGGAAGGCAATGATTATTTAACTGCAACAATTTCCCAAAAGTCCCATGCAGGTTATTATCCAGGTGCATCTGAATTAATACTTAAATTAATATTTTCACCTGACGGCAAAAAAATATTTGGTGCACAAATAGTTGGTGAAGAAGGTGCTGATAAAAGAATAGACACCATTGCTACTGCAATTAGATTAAATGGTAGCATTTATGATTTAAAGGAATTAGAACTTGCATATGCTCCTCCATATTCATCAGCAAAAGATCCTGTCAATATGTTGGGATTTGTTGCTGAAAACATAATAGATAATACTGTTTCTTTATGTAAATGGGATGATTTAAATCCTTCCAATGAAAAAGAAAACAATAAAATTGTACTTGATGTAAGAGAGGATGTTGAACGTTTAGTATTTTCAATACCTAATGCAGTAAATATTCCTCTTGGTGAACTTAGAGAATCATTATCAGAACTTAATAAAGAAAATGAAATAATTGTATTTTGTGCTGTTGGAGTTAGATCTTACAATGCTGCAAGAATTTTAATGGGTAATGGATTTAAAAATGTAAAAGTATATCCAGCCGGAACTAATTTTTATAAATCAGTTTATTATAATTATTTTAATAGCATAAATGATGATTCAAAATTTGTAAATTTATCAGATTTAAACCCTATAGATAATACTCCAAAACAAAAGGATAATGATATGTTAAAAGAAATTAAAGCATCTATAAAAGTTGATTGTAGCGGTATGCAATGTCCAGGTCCAATAATGAAAGTTTATGATACTATAAATAAAATAAATGATGGTGACATCATTGAAATTTCAGCAACTGATTCTGGTTTTGCCAAAGATGTTGAAGCATGGTGCAGAAGAACAGGAAATACTTTATTAAAAACTGAAAAAAGAAATAAGGATAATATAGTTTTCATTCAAAAAGGAACCAATTCAAATAATAGTAATGCAAATTCAGTTATTCCATCACAAATAATTAACCCAGCTGCTATGCAACCAAACGATGGAAAAACAATAATTGTTTTTAGCGGAGATATGGATAAAGTTTTAGCATCATTTGTTATTGCCAATGGCGCTGCAGCAATGGGAAGACCTGTTACAATGTTTTTCACATTCTGGGGACTTAATGTTCTACGCAAAACAGAAAAACAAAATGTAAAAAAACCTCTTATTGACGCAATGTTTGGTATGATGATGCCTCAAGGAGTAACAAAATTAAAACTTTCTAAAATGCACATGGGCGGTATGGGAACTGCCATGATGAGAAAAGTTATGAAAGATAAAAACATAGATTCATTAGAAGATTTAGTAAAAAAAGCAATGGAAAATGGGGTTAAAATGATTGCTTGTACTATGTCCATGGACGTTATGGGAATTACTGAAGCAGAACTCATAGACGGAGTTGAATATGCAGGAGTTGGAACATACCTTGGAGATGCAGAAGAATCAAATGTTAACTTGTTCATTTAATTAATAAACCAATACAAAAAAAGATTGAATTCTACTTATTAGGATTCAATCTTTTTAATACCATTTTAAAAATAAAAATTTTTCAATATAATTAATGCTATTATAAAACCCAAACCCTAAATGCAGTTGTTTGCGGTGGAATGCTCATTGTCATAAATTCAGCATGCTCAACTCTCACCATTTGCCCCGGTCTTAAATTGCTTAGAGAAATTCTATTTCCCCTCCTATCATAAATTTCTGTCATATTATTTACAGCAAAACGCATTTGACTCATCATATCATTTGGATTTCCTGTTATAAAGAAATTATTATTTAAATCCACTTCCATAATTCTGTCTTCAACTATATAAGGATTAAAATTTGGGATTGGATATGGATTTACATTTTCTCTTACTAAAGTTATTCTAAATGCTCTTGATTGAGGAGGTATACTCCTTGTCATTGCAGCTGAAAATTCTGCATCCACAACATTACCTACGCTTAAATCCCTAACAGAAATTCTCTGTCCACGTCGGTTTCTAATAATTGTATTTCTACCCACTAATAATGTAACCAGGTTTATATGCGTCATGTTAAAGTCACCCAAAACTCCATATGAAATTGTTACATAACTTGTTCTATTATCATGAAAAATTTCTTCTATAACTGCATCATCAGCAAAAACAACATTATTATTTCTACTGTGCAAAACTTCTATTTCATCATTCATATAAAAATCATCCATTTATTACACCTCTCTATATAATTAATAAATATATACATCGTATATAATTATATATATTCTGTAATTATTAAATTGTTCAGTAAAGTACAATAAAATGGACATTATTTATAATTTTAATACTAAATACGTAAAAAAAGCTATCTCATTTATTTAAAACAAGATAGCTTATATTTATTACACTCTGCTTGAACAACTCTTTGAACAACCTGAACAACCAGAACAACTTGAACCATTTCTTTTATTTTTTCTTATTTTTTTAACAACTAAAACCACTGCTACAAAAACTATTAATCCTACAATTAAATCTGCCATTTTCAATTCCTCCTATTAGATGAAAATGCTTCCTATTTGATATACTAATGTTCCAACTATATAAGCAGTTACAGTTTGATATGTTACAGCAAATAATGCATTTTTTAAAGAACCCATTTCTCTTTTTGTTGCTGCAAAAGCAGCTGCACAAGGCATATATAAAAGTGTAAATACTAAAAATGCAAATGCGCTTAATGGTGTAAACATTGTGTTTAATGCTGCAGATAATTCTACATCCGATATAGCACCGGTCAATACTGACATAGTACTTACAACTGCTTCTTTTGCTGTAATACCAGTAATAAGTGCTGTTGATGCCCTCCAGTCATTGAAGCCTAATGGTTTAAATATAGGTGAGATCGATGAACCAAGTGAAGCAAGAATGCTTTTTGAACTGTCATCGATCATATTAAATGACCAATCAAAACTTTGCAAGAACCATATTACCAATGAAGCCATAAAAATTACAGTAAATGCTCTTTGAGTAAAATCTTTAGCTTTTTCCCACATGTGTAATGCAATACTTCTTCTGGAAGGAATGCGGTATGCTGGAAGTTCCATTATAAATGGTACTGAATCACCTTTAAATACTGTACTTTTAAGCAATAAACCCGATAATATTGCAACTAATATTCCTAAAACATATAAGGTAATCATAACCACTGCAGCATTTTTAGGAAAAAACGCCATTGTTATCATACCATAAATAGGCAATCTTGCTGTACATGACATAAAAGGTGTAAGTACAATAGTCAACTTTCTATCACGTTCACTTGATAATGTTCGTGCTGCCATAATTGCTGGTACGCTACAACCAAATCCTATTAACATAGGAACAAAAGATTTTCCTGATAATCCAATTTTACGTAATAATTTATCCATTACAAAAGCTATTCTTGTCATATATCCGCTGTCTTCAAGAAGTGATAAGAAGAAAAACAAAATAACTATAATTGGCACAAAAGAAAGTACACTTCCAACTCCTGCAAATACTCCATCTATTACTAAAGCATGAAGCCAATCACTAACACCTGCATTAATCAGCATATTAGATATAAATTCTGTAAATAAAGTAATTCCTTCTTCCAATATGCCCTGCAATGGAGCACCTATAAGTCCAAATGTTAAATAAAATATTAAAAACATTATTCCCAGGAATATTGGTATTCCCAAATATTTATGAGTAAGAAGCTTGTCTATTTTCTCCGAACGAATTTGTTCAATAGTTTCTTGGTGTTTTACTACGGATAATTTACATATTTTTTCTATATAATTATAACGCATGTCAGCTAAAGCTGCTTCTTTGTCTGTATTAAGTGCATTTTCCATATCTTCTACAACATGTTCAATAATATGCATTTGATTTTCAGTAATTTTTAAATCTTTCATGGTTGGCTCATCACCTTCCACTAATTTAGTAGCGGCAAAACGAATTGGATATCCATTATTTTTAGCTTGATCTTCAATTAAATGCGAAATGGAGTGTATAGCTTTATGTACCTCACCAACGCAAAAATCATGCTTTTCAGGCTTTTTCTTTTCTTTTGCTGTTTTCATACAAACATCTATAAGTTCAGATATACCTTCATTTTTGGCTGCTGAAATGGGTACAACAGGTATTCCTAAATCTTCTGAAAGTTTTACTACATCAATTGAATTTCCACTGTTTGTAACTTCATCCATCATGTTTAAAGCTATGACCATGGGTGTAGCAATTTCCATTAATTGCAATGTTAAATATAAATTTCTTTCTATATTTGTTGCATCTACAATATTGATTATCAACTCTGGATTTTCTTTCAAAATAAAATCCCTTGTAACAACCTCTTCCAATGAATATGGAGACAATGAATATATACCTGGTAAATCAACAATCCATGCATCCTTATGTTTTTTTATTTGTCCTTCTTTTTTTTCAATTGTTACTCCTGGAAAATTACCTACATGCTGATTACTTCCTGTTAATTTATTAAATAAAGTTGTTTTTCCACTATTTTGATTGCCTACTAAAGCAAATGTAAATTTCATTTTATATTTCCTCTTTTAATTTAATTTTTGAAGCCTCTTCTTTTCTAATAGTTAAAACATAGCTTCTTATAAGAAGTTCTATTGGGTCACCCATTGGCG
>DIVM01000009.1 GCA_002435835.1 Firmicutes bacterium UBA6132 | reverse complement strand
GTTTATGAAAACAATTATGGCAATCCTTCTTCGATTCATCGTAAAGGTCTTGAAATAGAGAAAAAAATCACTCAAGCAAGAAAATCAGTTGCAAGGTTAATAAATGCAAAGCAAGAAGAAATTTATTTTACAGCAGGTGGTACCGAAAGCAACAATATTGCCATTTACGGACTTTTAGGTAATTTAAATGATACTGATAATATCATTACTACTAAAATAGAACATCCTTCTGTTTATAATTTATTTAAATCATTTGAGAAAAAAGTTAATGTAAAATATTTAGGTACGGATGAAAAAGGTAAAATCAATTTAGATGAACTTCATAGTTTTGTAGATGAAAATACATCTTTATTATCCATTATGCTTGTAAACAACGAAATAGGGACAATCCAAGATATTAATAAAGTGGTAGAAATAGTAAAAAGTAAAAATAAAAAAACAAAAATACATGTTGATGCAATTCAAGCTTATGGTAAAATAAAAATAGATGTAAATAAAACTTTAGTTGATACAATTTCTTTTTCAAGTCATAAAATTCACGGCCCAAAAGGTGTTGGGGGATTATATATACGTCAAAATACTAAATTAAGCCCAAGTATATTTGGTGGTAACCAAGAAAAAGGTGTGCGCCCAGGCACTGAAAATACACCTGGTATTGTAGGTTTTGGAAAAGCATGTGATTTAGTTTTTGAAAATTTTGAAGAAGAAAATAAAAAGTTAAATGATTTAAAAAATGAGTATGCAAAAGCATTTATTAATGAAATAGACAATATAAAAATAAATTCATGTTTAAATGAAAAAGATGGGGCTCCTCATATTTTAAATATATCATTTAAAAATATAAGAGGAGAAGTATTAGTTCATTATTTAGAAAATTTGGGCATATATGTATCAACAGGCTCAGCGTGTTCATCAAAAGCTAAAACAGACAACAGAATTTTAAGTGCTATTAATTTAAATCCTGATTATTTAGATGGAACAATAAGAATAAGTTTTGGTTATTTTAACTCATTTGATGAAATAGAATATGTTGTAAAAAGTATAAAAGATTCTGTAAAGGAAATAAGAAGTATAATGAAAATGTAATATAATTAAAAAACGAAAGGAAAATATATGTATAATATACTTGCAGTAAGCTTTGGAGAAATATTTTTAAAAGGAAAAAACAGAGGTACATTTGAAAATAAATTAATTGATCAAATAAGATTTTCATTAAAAGGATTTAAAGATGTTAAAGTTTATAAAGAGTTAGGAAAAGTATATATTGAAACTAAGCATGAAGAAGATATGGAAAATATAATAGAAAAAACTAAAAAAGTTTTTGGAATTGTAACTTTAATACCTTCTATTAAAATTGAAAAAAATGAAGAAATAATTATAGAAAAAGTTATAGAATTATTTAGATATTTATTACAAAAGCAAAATATAAAAACTTTCAAAATTAAAACTAAAAGAGGGGACAAAAAATTCCCTATAAAATCAATGGAATTTAGTGCTTTGCTTGGAGAGAAAATTTTAAATGAATTTAAAGAAGTAACAGTTGATATTCATAATCCAGATGTGGAAGTAGAAGTTGATATAAAAGTTAGTTGTTATATTTCATCAGAAAAGATAAAAGGCGCTGGTGGTCTTCCTTTAGGAACAAGCGGACGAGCGTTATTGTTGTTGTCAGGTGGTATAGATAGTCCAGTTGCAGGATATATGATTGCAAGACGTGGAGTTGAAATAGATGCTTTATATTTCCACACATATCCTTTTACAAGTGAAAGAGCAAATGAAAAAGTAAAACACTTAAAAGAACTTTTAGAAGATTATTGTGGTAAATTTAAATTATACGCAATAAATATTCTTGAAATTCATAAAGCTATAAAACAACATTGCAAAGAAGAAGAAACAACTATACTAGCAAGACGTTTTATGATGAGATTAGCGGAAAAATTAGCTAATGAGCAAGGCATAGAAATGCTCATAACAGGTGAGTCCTTAGGTCAAGTAGCAAGTCAAACAATGAAATCAATGGTTGTTATTGAAAACTCCATAAATATGCCAATTTTAAAGCCGGTTATAGGTATGGATAAAACAGAAATAATGGACATAGCAAGAAAAATAGGAACATATGATACTTCTATAGAGCCATATGATGACTGCTGTTCTGTTTTTGCACCAAATCATCCGTTAATAAAGCCAAAACTTGAATCAATTCTAAGATCTGAAAGTAATTTAAATATAGAAGAATTAATTGAAAAAGTTTATTCTACATTAGAAATTTTATAAATCAATCACACAAATTTTTATCTGACATATTATATATTATTAAGTGAGGTGATAATATGTCAGATGAAATAAGAGCTGCAAACTGCGGAGTGTTTGATGATGACTGTGGTTGCGATAATAATTGGTGGATATGGATTATCCTAATAATTTTATTCTTCTGTTTCTGTGGTGATGGATTCGGAGGCATTTTTGGAAGAAGAGGATGCTGCAGATAGTAAAAAATTAATTGTACTTAGCAAACGGTCAAATGCAAAATGCATTTGATCGTTTTTTTATAAATAAAAATAATTGCTTTTGCTTAAGATACATATGATTTTAAAATAAAAACAAATTTAAACTTGATTTTATACTTTATCAGTTGTATACTAAGTTCTATAATCAAAAATCAGGAGGACAATATGTACAAAGTAGCTTTATTCAATCAAATACCAAAGGAAAGTTTAAATTTATTTTCTAATGAAAAATATGAACTAATATATAAAGAAACAGCAGAAGCTGATGGAATAGTAATGAGAAGCATGGATATTCATGATATGCAGTTTTCAAAACAATTAAAAGCTATTGCAAGATCTGGAATAGGTACAAACAATATACCAGTTGAAAGATGTGCTGAAGAAGGAAT
>DIVM01000344.1 GCA_002435835.1 Firmicutes bacterium UBA6132 | reverse complement strand
AATTATTGGAAAATGAGGAGATTTAGGATATGTGATCCATTCAAAAGAGCAATTATTCCTGTTGAACTGACTTGGGCCAATTAATATTTTTTGATTTGAACCGTCAATATTGCAAATTAAAATTGAAGTATCAAATGACTGGCAAAACTGTGAATCAATACCAATTTCAATTTGACTTACAATTTTTGTTCCTAAAAAATCAATAGAGTAACATGGAAGATCATTTTTCTCTCTTGGAAATCTTGTATATGTAGTTCCGGGAATGAGTATTCTTAGAGAAAAAAAATTGAATCTCATTAAATTTAAATCATAAACCATAAAATAATCAGATTTATAATTGATACTTTTAGTTGGATTAAGTCCTATTATAACTTTAGATCCATCACCGCTTATAACAGGTAAATTATTACCAATTTCTAAATTTTGTTCTTCAGAATCCACGAGATATAAGCCTGAACGAAATAATTCTTTTATTCCTGTTCCATTAGTATTAGAAATATACAATATGTTTTTATTGGAATGTTTTTCTTTGATAAGAAAAATAATTTTTTGGTTATTTTGCGATATTGCATAATATTGAATTTGATTAGAAAATGAATAAAGAGTTATTAAGTCAGAATATACTTTAAATACATTATTACTAGTTGAGGCTTTGTTAATAGGTATTGTAAAAATGATCAAGAAAATAAGTGTGGTAACAAAAAATATCTTCTTATTGCTCATTTTTTATTAGCTTAAAAATAATAATTGTAGAGCCAATTCTTATTAAATCGTTATTAGTTAACATTTTTCTATTTATTCTCGTTGAATTAACAAAAACACCTTTTCTGCTTTCATTGTCAATAACTTCATATAAATCATTTTTCATCTTAATAATACAATGAAATGCTGAAACTTCAAAATCGTCAATAATTAAATCGCAAATATTTGAAGATCCAATTGAATAACTATTTTTATTTATCTTGAATTGTTTCCTTTCACCTTCGCTTATTATTTCTATGTTTGCTTCTGTTTTTGTTTTTTTCTTATATTTTCTGTCTCTGTTTTTTATAAATAAAATAATTATTAATGATAAGACTGTAAGCAAGAATAGTCCTATTATTAAGATAAATAAAGTTTTAATAATATTTGATTTATATGAGACTGAATACTCTTTTTCATTTAATTTGATCTTGATTAAATGATTCCTTTTAAGCTCAAGATAATTCCGTTTTTCAATTAAAAAAATGTATTTATTTAATTTACCGTCATTTTTAAGAGAATTCTTTATATTGTTGTAATTAAATTTATCTATTTCATTAATAATAAATCCATCAGATATTTCAGAAATAAAATTTAATTCAGTCTCCTTATCAGGTTTCAAGTTATAGAATATTATTGGACATAACGGTAAATAATTTTTTTGAAGACTGTTACTATTTCTACCACTACCAATATTTATTATTATAAATGAGTCGTTATTTCTTAAATTGTATTTATAGCTTAAAACTGTTAATATATCGAATAATCTGCATGTGTTGTTTTTATTAAAAATAATTGATAATAATTCACTATTCCAAAAATTAACCTCAGATAAATCATTTGAATATTCATATGAAAATACATTTATATTTGCAGGGATACTGTTTCTAAAATATAGAAGCGCTTCTTTTGTTAGTGTTTCATAATTGCTAACATCAGGATCTATGCAGTTTTGTATTAATAATACAATATTCTCTATTTTATTTTTATTAGTTTTAATAATCGAGCTTTCGTATTTATCTAATGTAATTCCATTATCTTCAATTATTAAATATCTTATCTCTTCTTTGCTATCTATTTCAAGAGAAATATATTTACCTGAATCCTTTTCGTAAATCTTTATGTCGTTATTGTATGAAAAAATTGAAGAAGGTATAACTAATAAAAAAACAATCAAATATATGCTAATAAAATTAGTAAGGTATCTGTTTTTCATATAAAAATACATCTAACCATTAATAATAATTATAAGGCATAACTAAGAAAAAAGGTAATCCAATCAACAAGTAGGTTATTAAAATTATGTTGTTTGAATTATTATTAAAGTATATACAACATATATATGTTGTCGGTATCTTATCAATCATAAGGCTAGTTATCAAAAGAGACTAATTAAGGATATTCTAAGATAACCTTCTTTTCTTCAGGGACCCAATTAATTCTAACTCCAAAATTTTCTGACACAAATCTTAATGGTATAAATGTTCGGTTAGAAACAATTTTTGGTGCTACTTCCAGTTTTGCTGGTTTTCCAGATATATAAGCATTTAAACTTCCAATCCAGAGTTCAATAAATTTTGTTCCAAGAGAATAGGTTATTTTCTTGCTATCAGGAAACCATCTTACATCTGCATTAATTGCATCCCCGATAACTTTTATTGGAAGTAATGTTCTTCCATTTTCAACAAAAGGAGCAGCATCTATACTGAGAAATTTCCCATTCTTTCTAACGTAGTTTTTTCCTATCCATAATTCAAAAAATATTGGAGAATTATCTGTTTTTTTTATAGGCATGAATGCATATAGTTCGCCGTATACTGATAATGAAAAAATCCTATTATTACCTATAACTACAAATAGAGATGTACTCCCTGATATTGATTCATAAAGTTTTTTACCAGTTAACCTATCGAGGCAGTATATATTAAAATCATCTGCTCCAACCCATACATACTTTTCTGATATACATGGAGCCGACTCTATATAAAATCCAGCTTCAAACTGCCAAATTGTTTTTCCAGTATCAATATTTAAACAGTATAAGTATTGATTAAAGCCAACATATACATGATTTTTAAAAAAGGAAGATGGGTTCATAGATTGTCCCGTAAAAATGTTTTTCCATTTTAATTTACCAGTACTTATGTTTATAGCATAAATGCTATCTCTGCATGGAACAAAAACAGTATCTTTATTCACTGAGAAACAGTTGATAATATTGTCCTGTAATTGAAATTCCCAGACTTTAGTATGATTTTTAAAATTAAAACCGTAGATTCTATCACCTGAAGCAATAATGAATTTATCTTCTGAAATTGCTACAGGATGAATTATTTTAGATGGAAACCCAATTTTCCATAATTCTTTGCCATCTTTAGTAGATAAAGCAATTAGAGAATTATCTGATCCAAATAATAATGTATTTGAGTACGCTATTGGAGAAGAATTAGCTGATTCATTTCCTGTTGGATATTTCCATTTTAAAGCACCCTTTTTAGAATCTATACAGTACATATAATTTGTAGAACCACAGTAAATATTCTCATCGTAATAAACAGGCGATGAGTTTATAAAATCTTTTGAATAATACTGCCATAACTTTGTTCCCCAATTAGCGTTGTAGCATACAACAGCCCATGTAGTCCCAATGTATAGTTTATCGCCTATTAATATAGGATAGGATTTCGATGCACCTACTGTTTCTTTCCATATAGTTTGAATAGGTGGTGGTAAAATATCAGTTGTTGATCCTGAAAAACCATAGTCCTGTCTGTGTATAGGAACATCAATAGCAAAAACATTTGGTGAAAAAATGAACACTATCAGTAAGAAAATTAATACATATTTTTTATTCATTAAGGAGTGACCTCCTAATAATTAAGATTAATCTTATTAAAATATAGGTTTAAAGTCAACAAAAGTAAAGTTAATATCAAATTTTTCGGCAATTAATTTACCTAAATTCATT
>DIVM01000258.1 GCA_002435835.1 Firmicutes bacterium UBA6132 | reverse complement strand
AGGTATTAGAATTTTTCAAAATGATACATATCAAGATATTTTAATAATTACTATTTAGGCAGGGAATGATGAACAATAAAAATTTAAAAAGTATAATTGAATCTTTGCTGTTTGCATGGGGTGAGCCCTTAAACATTAATGAAATATCAAAAATTTTAAATATAAGGACAAATGAATTAACTGTATTATTAAACCAGATGTCCGAAAGTTTCAAACAAGATACTGAAAGAGGTTTAATAATTCAAAAATTTGGTAACTCTTATCAGCTTACAACTAAAAAAGAAAATTTTGATTTCATTCAAAATTTACTTCAAACGCAGGTTAATAAAAGTTTATCGTCTGCTGCTATGGAAACACTGTCCATAATAGCTTATGAACAACCTGTCACTAAAGTTGAAATAGAATTAATAAGGGGAGTAAAATGTTCAAATGTAATAAAAGGACTAATAGATAAAAGTTTAATTAAAGAAGTAGGTAAAATTGATAAACCAGGAAGACCTACACTATATGCAACAACTGATGAATTTTTAAAACATTTTGGTTTAAAATCAATTGAAGAATTACCAACTTTAAAAATTGAAAAAGACGAGGAGAATAAAGCTTAACATCCATGAGTTTACTTACGTTATTAATCATAATAATTGGGGGATTGTTATTTTTTTATTTCAATTTTGTTTTAAGCTTTAAAATTAATTTGGCTGTTACATTTGTTATAGTAAATATAGATTTCATATTTTTTAAAAAAATATATAGTTATAACAAATGCTTATATTATGAAGTATTAATAAGAAAACTTCTTAACAAATACCATAATCGTAAAACAAAAGTAAGATATATTACATATTATGAAAAATTTGAAAAATATAAAAAATATTTTGATAAAATAATTAGAATTTTCTTTATTAAAAATATTTATTTATATCCAGAGAGTTGCAATAATCAATCATCCATGGCCATAGAATTTAATGTGGTTAATATTGTATTAAAAAATCCTCTTATAAAAAAGCACATTTCTTAAGAAATGTGCTTTTTTATGTTTAATTTTCAAATATTAGGGAAAAATAATATTAAAATAAATAATGAAAAAGGGGAAAATTATGGCTAAGGATATAGAAAGTATAATTAAAACAACTTTAGACAATATTAATAATTTAACAGAAAACGAAAAACTCATAAGCAGCAAAATTTCATATGAAAATTCTAATTATTTAGCAATATCAAAATTAAATATGAATTTTGTAATTGGAGGAAGCGATATAGACAAAAAATTTAGATCCGTTGATTTAAAGCCTTTTGCAGGTGCAGCATATGTTAATTTGCAACTTAATCCACAAATACTTATTTATGAAACAAAAGAAGATGTAAAAACAATAAACATAAATAATGAAACAACAACAAGTGATTTAACTTCTTCCATACTAAACATAATGTCTGTCATAAAAGATGCAAAGGAGAAGAGAAACAGTGAAACAAAGGTTTTATAAGATATTTATATTTACAATTTTAATTACTCTATTTATAAGTAATTTTATAAATGCTTTTGCAGTACCCCCCGTTTATGCTCAGTCATATATAGCTATGGATGCAAAATCTGGCAGGATATTATGTTCTAATAACGCTGATAAAAGACTTCCTATGGCAAGTACTACAAAAATAATGACTACAATTATAGCTATAGAGAATTTAAATGATACAAACAAAATAATTGAAATACCAGAATCCTGTACAAATATTGAAGGATCAAGTTTATATTTAAAGCCAAAACAAAAGGTATCCATTAAAGATTTATTATATGGAACAATGCTTCGTTCTGGAAATGATGCTGCAACAGTCCTTGCATATAAAGCAGGTAATAATAATGTAGATGCTTTTATAAATAAAATGAATAAAAAAGCAAAAGAAATTGGGGCCTATAATACTAATTTTACTAATCCTAGTGGACTTCATGATGATAGCCATTATACAACAGCTTATGATTTAGCTTTAATAAGCAAATATGCTATGGAAAATGAAGTCTTTAGTGAAATTGCTTCTGCTAAATTATATAAAGCAAATAGCTTAAATACCGTTTTGTACAATAAAAATAAAGTAGTACATCAATATGAATATGGAAGCGGTATAAAAATAGGATATACAAAAGCAGCTGGAAGATGCTTAGCAGCTTCTGCTAAAAAAGATGATACTGAAATAATAGTAGTTGTTTTAAATGATAACAGTTGGTTCCAAGACAGTTATAATATATTTGATTGGGCATTTGAAAACTATAAAAATTACAACATAGTTGATGAAGGTCAATTTATTTCGAAAACAAATAAGGGAGAACCTGTTTTTGCTTTGGAAAAGTTTAGTTGTGTATTAACTGAACAAGAAAAAAGCGAAATAAAATTTGTTCCAAATATTACAGAACCTATAAAAAGTAGTGGTAATGATAATGTTGAATTTGGTACTTACCAAATATTCTTAAAAGATAAAGTAATTTTTACAGGACATTTAGTTGGAGAAAAATAATTTTAATAAAGAGTATTATGTTCTTTTTATTATTAATAATTTACGGTTTGATATATGAATATATATCAAACTGTTTTTTTACCTTTTCAAATTTAAATAAATATATTATACTATATATAATCATATTATATATAAGGTAGGTATTATGGGAGAAGAAAGGCTTCAAAAATATATAGCAAGTTGTGGAATAACATCAAGAAGAAAAGCAGAAGAATTAATATTAAGTGGTAAAGTTAAAGTAAATGGTGTAGTTATAAATACACTTGGAACTAAAATAGACGATGAAAAAGATGTGGTTTTAGTTGATGATAAAATAATAAATAAAAATTTAAATTTTATTTATATAAAATTAAATAAACCTATAGGATACGTCACTACAGTTAAAGATCAGTTTAACAGAGATACAGTGATAGATTTAATTGATATTAAAGAAAGAATTTATCCTATAGGGCGTCTTGATTATAATACATCCGGTTTACTATTACTGACTAACGATGGAGATTTAGCTAATAAACTTATGCACCCTAAATATCATATATATAAAACATATGTAGCTGATATAGATGGCCATATAAGTCAAGAGGCAATTAACAAACTTAAAACAGGAGTAACAATTGATGAATTTTATAAAACAGCTCCTGCAAATGTAAAATTATTAACAAGTGTTAATAATACTTCGAAAGTAGAAATAAGTATTTATGAAGGAAAAAACAGACAAGTAAGAAAAATGTTTAATGCAGTAGGACATGAAGTTAAAGCTTTAAAACGAATAAGTTTTGGAGAAATTGAATTGAGTGATCTAAAACCCGGAAAATGGCTTAATTTAAGTGATATGGAAATTAAATTTTTAAAATATGAGGGGGATTAATTATGGAAAATTTAAAGTATGGTAAGATTGTAGAATTTGTTCATCTACTTATATCACAAAGTTATGGTGGTAGAAATGATCTTCATTTTGTTGATGCTACATGTGGAAATGGCTTTGATACATTATTTTTATGCAAAGAAGCAGGACCATCAGGGCAAGTAACTGCATTTGATCTCCAACAACAAGCTGTAGAAAGAACAAATACATTGCTTTCTACTAATTTGAATTTCAAAAATTATAAAATAATTAAAGATTCACATGAATTTATTAATAACTATGTATCAGAAAAAATTAACGCAGCACTTTTTAACTTAGGGTATTTGCCGTTTTCTGATAAAAAAATAACAACAAACCCAAGCACAACAATAAAAGCAATTGAAAACTTACTTCCTCTTTTAGATACGGATGGAAGAATATATATAACAACTTATATATCACATGATTCAGGAGCAGAAATTAAAGAAATAACAAATTTTTTAAATAACTTAAATAAATCAGATTTTAATGTTATTAATTTAAGAATAATTAATAAAGAAAACAATCCACCTGAGTTATTTATAGTTGAAAAAAGCTAAAAAAATGCATGATAGGTTTTAATACCATCATGCATTTTTTTGTAGTTTTTTGATGTTACTTAAAGTTTTCATAGTATATAATCTCGAATTTTGCATGTAATGAATTTATTCTTGCAATTTGATATTTTTATGATTTTTTTCTTGCAAATCTTTTATTATGTGTTATGATATTAACGTGGAAGAAATACTTATGGAGGTTTTATTAAATGGCAAATAAAAAGAATCTTATTACAAACGTAGACTGGTGTAAGGGTTGTGGTGTATGTGTTGCATTTTGCCCAAAACAAGTTCTTAAGATTGTAAATGAGAAAATAGTAATAGCTGAAAGAGAAAAATGTATATCTTGTGGAATGTGTGAATTAAGATGTCCTGACAGTGCTATTTACTTAGTAGGAGGAAATAACGATGAGCAATAATAAATCATATAAATTGCTTCAAGGAAATGAAGCTTGTGTAGAAGGTGCGTTGGCAGCCGGAATGAAATTCTTTGCTGGATATCCTATAACACCATCTACTGAAATAGCAGAATTATCTGCTCAAAAGCTGCCAAAAATAGGCGGTAAATTTATTCAAATGGAAGATGAAATAGCAAGTATGGCTGCTATAATTGGTGGTTCATTAACTGGTTTAAAATCAATGACAGCAACAAGCGGTCCTGGATTTTCACTAATGCAGGAAAACTTCGGTTATGCATGTATAGCTGAAATACCATGTGTAGTTGTAAATGTTCAAAGAGCTGGCCCAAGTACTGGTCTTCCTACATCACCTGCTCAAGGCGAAGTTATGCAAGCTAAATGGGGTACTCATGGAGATCATCCAGTAATAGCCTTAACTCCAAACTCTGTACAAGAAACATATGAAATGACAATAAAAGCATTTAACTTAGCTGAAAAATATAGAACTCCTGTAATTCTTTTAATGGATGAAACAGTTGGCCACATGAGAGAAAGATTAACATTTAAAGACGAATCTGAAATAGAAATTATAAACAGAAAAAAACCAACATGCAAACCAGAAGAGTACCTTGCATACAAGCCTGAAGATGATATGATACCTCAAATGGCATCATTCGGAGAAGGATACAGATACCATGTAACAGGATTATCGCATGATGAAACTGGTTTCCCTACAAACAACAATAAAATTGCAGGAGAACAAGTAGAAAGATTAATTAATAAAGTAGAACAAAATATAGATGATTTTTCATACTATGATGAATATAAAATGGAAGATGCTGAAATAGTAGTATTAGCTTTTGGTGGCGTTTCAAGATCTGCTATGACAGCAATCGATGAAATGAGAGAAAACGGCATAAAAGTTGGTATGTTTAGACCAATAACAATGTGGCCAGTTCTTGAAAAACAAATTTCTGCTATAGCTGATACAGCAAAAGAAATTTATGTTGCTGAAATGAACTATGGACAATATTTCTATGAAGTTGACAGAATAGCTGGCAAAAAATGCCCTGTAAAGAAAATTGTCAAAGTAACAGGAGAGCTTATAACTCCAAACGAAATAATTGCCGCAATTAACGGAGGTAAATAACATGAATGCAAGTGAAATAACACAAAAATATTATAGAGCTGACAAGTTACCTCACATCTGGTGTCCTGGATGCGGTCATGGTACTTTGTTAAATTCAGTTGTTAGAGCAATAGACAAACTTGGTCTTAATAAAGATGAAGTAGTAGTTGTATCAGGTATAGGATGTTCTTCAAGAGCACCAGGATACTTAGATTTTAATACATTACACACAACTCACGGTAGAGCATTAGCATTTGCAACTGGTATTAAACATGCTAATCCCAAACTACATGTTATAGTAATTATGGGTGACGGTGACAGTTCTGCCATAGGCGGTAACCATTTAATCCATGCTTGCAGAAGAAATATAGATATTACAGCAATAGTATTTAATAACAATATATACGGAATGACTGGAGGACAATATTCTCCGACTACTCCTCATGGTGATTTTGGTACAACTGCTCCTTACGGAAATATTGATTCAACATTTGACCTTTGCAATTTAGCTCAAGGAGCTGGTGCAACATATGTAGCAAGAGGAACAGCTTACCATGCAAATGCAATGGATAAACTTATAGAAAATGGAATTAGAAATAAAGGTTTCTCTTTCATAGAAGGTTTAAGCTTATGCCCAACATATTATGGTAGAAAAAACAAAAAAGGTGATGCTGTAAAAATGTTTGGTTTCTTAAAAGATAGTTGTATTGATAAAAAAGTTGTAGAAAAGAAACCTGAATTAGGCGAAAATAAAGTTATAATTGGTGAACTTTATAATAATCCTAAACCAGAATATACAGAAAGTTACCAAGTTATTATTGATAAATTTCAAAAATAAAGGAGTAAAATAATGTTTAATAGAATAGAAATGAGATTAAGCGGTTCTGGTGGTCAAGGTGTTATACTAGCAGCAATAATATTTGCTGATGCTGCGTTGGCTGACGGATTAAATGCAATACAAACACAATCATATGGTCCTGAAGCAAGAGGCGGAGCAAGTAAAGCTGAAGTAATCATAAGTAAAGACGAAATAAAATATCCAAAAGTTACAAAAAATGATATATTATTAGCATTAACTCAAAAATCTTACGACAAATATATTGCATCTTTAGATAAAGATGGTATACTTGTAGTAGACGAAAGTGTTAATGTCAATGAAGACGTTCCATATAAAATATATAAACTTCCAATTATAAATACTGCTATAGATAGTATTGGAACACATATGGTAAGTAACATTGTATCAGTTGGTGCATTATATGCACTTATGGGAGATGGAGTTATTAGTTATGATACTATGGTAAATTCTATATCTGACAGAGTACCACCAAGTACAATTGATAAAAACATTAAAGCTTTCGAAGAGGGGATAAAACTAATTCGAGGATGATATTTAATGAATAGCAATGCTGACCTTATAAATCTTATAAAAAGTAATTATTACAAATTTAGTAAAGGCCAAAAGCAAATAGCTCAATTTATAATTGAGCACTATGATAAAGCTGCTTTTATGACAGCTGCAAAAATAGGTGAAACCGTAGATGTTAGTGAGTCTACGGTTGTCCGTTTTGCAAGCACAATTGGATTTTCAGGATTTCCAGATCTTCAAAAAGCTTTACAGGTATTAATTAAAAACAAATTAACAACTGTACAACGTATTGGATTAGATGAAGATGATGAAGATACTGACAAATTACACAAAAAAATAATTAGAAATGAAATGAACAACTTGCGTTACCTCATGGAGGATGTTAACATAGCAGGACTTGAAAAAGCAACTGAATTAATATTAAACGCAAAAAAAGTTTATATTCTTGGTCTTCGTACTTCTTCAACATTAGCAAATTATCTTGGTTTTTATTTGGATGTAATACTTGATAATGTAAAAGTACTTAATAATACAGGAGTTAATTCTCTTTATGAAGAAGTTATTAGAGTAAAAGAAACCGATGTATTAATAGTTATAAGTTTTCCAAGATATTCAAACATGACTATAGACGCTACAAAATTTGTTAAAGAACATAATGCTAAAATTATAGCTATAACAGATACAGAAGCATCGCCATTTTATTCTATGGCTGATGTTGCTCTATTAGCTAAGAGTAATATAGTTTCTTTTGTTGACTCATTAGTTGTACCTATGTGTTTATTGAATAATTTAATAATTAACATAGGTTTACATGAAAAAGATGAAATATTACAATATTATGAAAGATTAGAAAAATTATGGGATAATCACAGTATTTATCAGAATGACTAGTTTACAAAAAAAGGGGCGGAATTTTCCATCCCTTTTTTTATATTTAATTTTTGCCAAAAAATAATATTTTTGTTGTTAAATTATAAAATTTGTAATATAATAGTTTAGTATTTATGAAATACCGCCAAGAAAGGACATTATAATGATAATAGCAATAGATGGTCCATCCGGTGCAGGTAAAAGTACTGTTGCAAAGCTTATTAGCAAAACCCTTAATTTCGAATACATAGATACTGGTGCAATGTATAGATCCTTAGCATATAAAGCATTTAAAAAC
This sequence comes from Firmicutes bacterium UBA6132, assembly GCA_002435835.1. The sequence continues at coordinate 1,806 of DIVM01000258.1, read as the reverse complement.
AATATTGATATTTGTAAAGAAAATGAAAATAATATTATTAAAATGCTTAAAAATACTAATATTGACTATGATAATAATTGCATTTATTTGGATGGCGAAAAAGTAAACGACAAAATCAGAGATGAAATTATTTCTAAGTTGTCTTCAAAAATTTCTGCCATTAAAGATGTTCGTTTAAAAATGGTTGATTTGCAAAGAGCAATAGCTAAAAATAAAAGTGTTGTAATGGATGGAAGAGATATAGGTACAGCTGTTTTTCCAAATGCTGATTATAAATTTTTTATTACTGCAACTGTGGAAAAAAGAGCAAGCAGAAGATATAATGAATTAATAAAAAAAGGCATGGATGTTTGTTTCGATGACGTATTATCAGATATTATAAAACGTGATAATAATGATTCTACAAGAGAAAATTCTCCATTACAAATGGCAGATGATGCAATACTAATAGATACCACGGAAAAAGATATTAATAGTGTTGTAAAAGAAATTTTAAATCATGTGCTTAATGGAGGGCAAAATGTTTTATAAAGTAATTAGATTTTTATGTAAATTATTATTTAACATTTTTTTTAATATTAAAATTCATAATGCTGAAAAATTTGATTCTTCAAGAGGAAGATGTATTATATGCAGTAATCATATATCAAATTTAGATCCAATTACAGTTGCCATATCTACAAAAAGACAAATACATTTTATGGCAAAAAAAGAATTGTTTCCAAATAAATTATTTTCATTGGTATTAACAAAACTTGGCGCCTTCCCTGTTGACAGAGAAGGTATTTCAGTAACATCAATTAAAACTGCCATATCTGTATTAAAAGATGATAATATACTTGGTATATTTCCTGAAGGAACAAGGGTTGAGGGGTATAATGAAAATAATGCGAAGCCAGGTGTTGCTATGATTGCAAACAAAGCTAATTCGAATATAATACCTATACATATTGTTGGCTCATACAAATTCAGAGGCAAAATTGATATATATTATGGTGAAGAAAAAAATTACTTTGAAAATTATTCAGGTAAAATCAGAACTGAACAATATACTGAAATTGGAAAAGAAATATTAAAAGATATTTATAGTTTAAATTTGAATTAATAATGATTACTACTTAGAAAATCAGAAAAGTTTTATTTTTTAGATAGCTTAAAATATAGTTCACTTAAATTATATAACAGATAGGTAACATTATGCATATTGAAAGATCTAAACACACAGGATTTTGCTTTGGTGTAAAAAATGCCGTGGACAAAGCTAAATTCACATTAAATAATGAGCAAAAACTATACAGTTATGGAGAGATAATTCATAATAAAGATGTTGTAAATGACTTACAAAAGCGTGGGTTAAACGTTATTGAAAATTTAGATTCATTTGATGATAGTACTTCAAAACTATTAATAAGATCTCATGGTGTAGGGAAAAATATAGTCGAGCTCATTAATGAAAAAAACATTGATTTAATTGACGCAACATGTGTAAAAGTGAAACGCATACATAAAATAGTTGAAGAAAACAAACAAAACGGTTTTGAAATAATAATAGTTGGAGATAAGGATCATCCTGAAGTTTTAGGAATTTTAGGTTGGTGTGATAATGTCGCGCATATTATTCAAAGCGTAGAAGATTTACTTAATTTAAATATTGATGAAAACAAAAAATATTGCTTAGTTTCTCAAACGACATTCAATACAAATGTTTTTGAAAATATAATAAATGTAATAAATAATAAATTTAATAATATTACAATCCACAATACAATATGCGATGCTACAAGAAAAAGACAGGAAGCATGCCAA
>DIVM01000295.1 GCA_002435835.1 Firmicutes bacterium UBA6132 | reverse complement strand
ATATTGTTATTAATATGTCCAACATTAATTAAATACCCTTAAAGATTAAAATGATTATATATGATATACTAATTGTTTGCAATAGGAATATATGATACATTGTATTAAATTTAAGCAACATATATGATGCATTATATTAAATTCAAGCAATATATGTGTTATTTTTAAGTAATATATGATATACTAATCGTTTGCAACAGAAATATATGATATACAATATAAATTTAATTATAAGTATAAGATATTGTTATTAATATGTCCAACATTAATTAAATATCCATAACGATTATAACTTATATACTATTTATTTGCAACAAAAATAAATGAATTTTTCGTCATATTTGCAACAAACAATCATTAATTATTCATTTTTATATATTCGTCTTATTTTATAAATTGCAAATCGTTTCCTAAATAATAAAATTAAAAAAACCTTTTATTATTTTGCAAGTTTTTAAAAAATAGTTTCATTTCATTGTTTTAAATGATTAATTATGATTGTGCTAAATTAAAAAATCTTTTTTGATATTTCTCTAATGGATTATATCCCAGCAGCTTTTGTCTATAATTTTTTGCAGCTATTTCTACGATTGCTGATATATTTCTACCAGGCTTTACAGGTATTACTACGGTCGGAACTTTTACATCAAGAATTTCAATATAATTATCATCCATTCCGATTCTATCATATTCTTTTTCTTCATCCCATTCTTCTAATTCAATGGCAAGTTCAATATATTGTTCCAATTTAATAGATCCAACACCGAACAAATGCTTAATATCAAGTATTCCAATTCCCCTTATTTCCATCAAATGTTTAGTAAGTTCTGGGCATGATGCTTTTAAGCGATTTTCAAGTTTTTTAATTATAACTGCATCATCTGCAACGAGCCTGTGACCTCTATTTATAAGTTCAAGCGATGTTTCGCTTTTTCCAACACCACTTTTACCTTTTATAAATACTCCTACACCAAAAACTTCAAGACAAACACCATGAATTGTAATTTCTTGAGCAAGTTCTTCTTCTAAAAAACTTATCATTTCGTTTACTAATCTTGTTGTTTTTGCATTTGCTTTAAATACTGGTCTTTTATATTTTTTTGCATAAAAAATCATAGTATCATCAACTTCCATTTCATTTGCAATAATAACTGCAGGAATTGGGTAGCTGAAAAATTTATCAAGTCTTTCCTTTTTTATTTCTTGTTCTAAAGTTTTTAAATAATACATCTCTGTTTTTCCCATAATTTGTATTCTTTCAAAAGAAAACAAGTCAAAATAACCTGCCATTTGCAGACCTGGTCTCGATATTTCTGGCGTATAAATTCTTGACTGAACATCTTGTGGGTAATAAACAGGTTCAAGACTCATATATTTTACTAAATCCTCAAGTCTGACATACTGCATGTTCAATACCTTCCTTTACTTAATCTATTGTACTATTAGTATTATTCTCATGAAAATAATTATATACGGATTCTGCTGCCTTTACATTCATGCCCGGAGCATCCTTTAATTCTTCTATACTTTTGGATTTTATTTTTTCTACAGAACCAAAAGTTTTTAATAAATTTATTTTTCTTTTTTCACCAATATTCTCTATATTATCAAGCTCAGATTTAAACAACGTTTTATCCCTTAAATTTCTATGATAATCTATTGCAAACCTATGTGCTTCTTCTTGTATTTTGTAGATTAGCCTGTAAACTTTGTCTGTTTTTTTAAATTCTATTTCTTTGTTTTGGTATATTAAACCTCTTGTAGTATGTTTGTCATCTTTTATCATACCACATATTGGTATTTGAAGTCCATAATTTGCTATTACATCTTCAGCTATATTAGTTTGGCCCTTACCTCCATCTATAAGAATTAAATTTGGCATTTTATTACTCCCCTTCATTTCGTCTGAGTTTTGTAGCCCTCTATTAATTCTTCTTTCTAAAACTTCTTCCATGCTTTTATAATCATTTGGACCTTTAACAGTTTTTATTTTAAATCTTCTGTAATTTGATTTGCTCGCAATTCCATTTTCAAAAACAACCATAGAACCAACGGATTCAGTACCTTGGATGTTAGAAATATCATACGCTTCAATTCTTTTAGGTAATTCATTTAAATTAAGAAGTTCTTTAAGTGTTTCAAGAGCTTCCAAACTTTCATCCATGCTTTTCTTAATTCTTTGACTTCCTTTTTCAAGTATTTCCAAAGCATTTTTTTTAATCATTTTTATAAGCATGCTTTTTTCACCTTTAACAGGTACTTTTAAGCATACTTTATTTCCTCTTTTTTCAGTTAGAACTCTTTCGTAAAGTTCCATATCTTCTATTTCAGTTTCTATATAAATTTCTTTTGGTATATAAACTGTTCCGGTATAAAACTGGGAAACAAAAGAACTTATTATTTCTTCCCTTGTTTCATTGTCAGTATTAGTTAATAAATAATGTTCTCTTCCGATAATTTTACCGTTTCTTATAAAGAATATTTGAATGCACGCTTCATCTATTCCTATAGCACTTCCTATAACATCTTGATCTAAAGTAGAATTTGGAGATATTATTTTTTGTTTTTCCGCTATCATTTCAAGTGCTTTTATTTGATCCCTATATTTAGCTGCTTTTTCAAAATCAAGATTATCAGATGCTGAAATCATTTTTTCTTTTAAATCTTTTACTAAATCTTCTTCTTTACCCTGCAGAAAATTTATTGATTTATTTGTTTCTTCCCTATAAACCTTTTCATTTACGTTACCCATACATGGAGCAGTGCAGCGCCCTATATGATAATTTAAACATGGCCTGTTTAATTTTTTTTTCCCATCTAATTTGTGGGAACATTTTCTTAATTTATACATATTTCCTATAATATCTATAATTTCATTAACTGCATATGAACTTATATATGGTCCATAATATTTAGCACCATCTTTTTTTACTTCTCTAACTTTAAATATTCGAGGATATTTTTCTTGTACAGTTAACTTTATGTACGGATATTGTTTGTCATCCTTTAAAAGTGTATTATACTTTGGTTTATACTTTTTTATGTAATTAGCTTCAAGTATTAATGATTCAACTTCATTATCAACTATTATATATTCAAACTCTGCAATATTTGAAACCATCGCATTTATTTTTGCAGTATGATTTCTTGATTGAAAATATTGTTTTACTCTTCTTTTTAAGTTCTTAGCTTTTCCTACGTAAATAATTTCACCGAATTTATTTTTCATTAAATAAACCCCGGGATTATCAGGAATTTTCTTTAATTCTTCTTGTATATCAAACATAATTACCTCACATAATAGTTACTTTACTATTATACCACTTTTATCTTAATTCTAACATAATTTTAAGCTTTTTATAAAATATAATGTAATTTAATTAATTATCAAGTTGTAAAAATTTTTATATAAATTATAAAAAAAGTTATTATTTTAATTTTATTTTAGTTAAATTAAAATGCTAATAAACTATTAAATTTTAATTTAATTCTTAGTATATTAATAATTTTTTAAAGTTCAGCTACTTAAACAAAAAGATGGTATGATAATTGCATTAAAATAATTATATTATATTTGTAATAAAATAATCATGGATTACTATACACAAAGGAGACCACTAATGAAAAGTATATTAGAAAAAGCAAAAAAAATAGAACAAGAAATAATTGACAATAGAAGATATTTACACAAAAATCCAGAAGTAGGTTTTTATCTTCCAAAAACAGCTGAATTTGTAAAAGAACAATTAAATAAAATTGGTATAGAAGGTAAAGGTTGTGGAATTTTAGAAACATCCGTTCGCGAAAAATATAAAGCTGCTGGTTTTCCCGATGGTGAAGCATCTACAGGCGTAGTAGCTACAATTGGTAGTGGAAGCCCTTGCATTTTATTAAGAGCTGACATGGATGCCCTTCCTATGAAAGAAACAACAGGATTGGATTATGCATCAGAAAACAACGCTGCTCATATGTGCGGTCATGATTCACACACTGCAATGCTTCTTGGGGCTGCTAAAATTCTTAAAGAACATGAAAGAGATTTAAAAGGTACAGTTAAACTTATGTTCCAACCAGCTGAAGAATATGGATATGGCTCAAAAACTATGATTGATGATGGTGTATTACAAAATCCAAAAGTAGATGTTGCTATGGCAATACACATAATGCCAGATTCAAATGTTGGAAAAATTGAATTTAACAGAGGCATAGCAACTGCTGCAATGGATACCTATGTACTTAAAATTAAAGGCAAAGGCTGTCACAGTTCAATGCCCCACCAAGGAATTGATTCAAACATGATTTTAAGCCAAATTTATACAGCTTTAAACCTTCTTCCTACAAGAGAAGCAGACCCAAAAGAAACTGTAGCATTAACTGCAGGAAAAATTAGCGGAGGTTCCGCTGCAAACATCATACCTGACACTGCTGATATGCAAGTAGGAATGCGTACATTTAATATGGAAGTTAGAAATCATTTAACTAAGCGTATACCTGAAATGATTGATCACTATGTTAAAGCATGGAGAGGCGAATATGATTTAACAATATTTGGTACGCCATCTACTTTCACAAATCCTGATTTATTAGATGAACTTCTTCCATTTATAAAAGAAACTGCTGGAGAAGAAAATGTTGAAGAATTAAAAACACCAATGTCAGGTACTGAAGACTTTTCATATATTGCTGAAAAAGTTCCTTCTGTTTTTCTTAAGCTTGGTGCAGGAAGCCCAACCTCTTATCCATTGCACAACCCAAACATGATTTTAGATGAAAGTGTATTTGCTTTAGGAGCAGCTACATATGCTAACTGTGCTATAGAATGGCTTAATAATCAATCAAAATAATATTTAATTATAAATAAAAACAACTCAAATTTTAGAGTTGTTTTTATTTTATAATACCTTTAGAATATTTCCACTTAAGTATTTTTAAGACAGCTTTATCTATTTGCTCTATTTTCACACCGCCTACATTTACAGAATTTAAAAGTTCTTCATAACTTTTTTCAAAATCCGTTACTATTAGCATATCATTACCAGCTAAAATTGCCATTACTTCAGGAGAAATTTCTGTATCTAATTCTTGTATAGCACCCATGGTTAAATCATCAGTTATAATTACACCATTAAAATTTAAATCATTTATTAATATATCAATTACTTTTTTTGAAAGAGATGCTGGAAATTCAGCATCAATTGATTCTATTACATTATGGGAAACAAGTACAGAATCTGTACCTGATTTAATTCCTTCTATAAAAGGTAAAAAATCATTTTCTACAAAATTTCTATATGGTCTTTTATCTATAGATGACCCTGTATGTGTATCTACGTTATTTCCATATCCCGGAAAATGTTTTAGTGTACTGGAGATACCTGCTTCATTCATTGCTTCCACAACAGTTTTCACATATTTGGAAGTTTCTTTAGCTGGCAACCCAAAAGATCTATCATATATAAAATCATTTCTACTTGTTGAAACATCTGCCACAGGAGCTAAATTTAAATTAATTCCTAAATTAAGCAGTGACTCTGATTTTTTAATAGAATCTTTATAAATTTCTTCATATCCCCCTATGGCATATAATTCTTGAGGTGATTTAAATATTTCATCAGTTAACAAAGGATTTGAACTAACTCTTACAACAGTTCCACCTTCTTCATCCACACCAATTATCATAGGTATTTTGCTTATATTTTGGTATTCTTTAATGTCATTTTTTACTTCTTCTTTTGTTTTATCTTTAAAGTCTCTACCAAATAAAATGAATCCTCCAGGATACATGGACATATAATGATCGCGTTCTTCTTTAATGGGGAACCTGACTAAAAAAACCTGCCCTATTTTTTCTTCTATTGTCATTTCTTCTAATTTTATTTTTGCTCGTTCTTCATTTTTATCTTTTTCATTTTCTTGAATTTCTTTTTCATTTTGGTTTTTATTTTCTGCTTGGTCATTGTTCTCTGTTAACTCATTATTATAACAAGCTGTTAAATTAAATATTAATAGCATTACAATTATAAAAATATAAATAACTTTTTTCATTTTTACTCCTTAGATGAAATTTAATTATGCAAAATAATATTGATTAATATTAACTAAAAGATGATGATTTATCAATAAACAAATTATCTCTAAATAGTTATTTTTATATTTTAAACGAACTTAAATTTTATGCTACAACTATTAGTCTAAAAGCTACTTCTTTAAATAAAACAATATTTTGCATTTAATAAAATAAAAAGAGCACCTCTCATAGAATTTTTATTTCTATTTAAAGGAACTCTTTATATTATACCACTTAATATATTATTTAGAAAGGACCATATCCAAAGCTATGTGCAACTATTACCAATCCATATGCTGCAACCATCATAGTTACAAATATTTTCCACGAATATTTTAACCAATCTCCATATTCAATTCCACAAAGTGCAACCCCTACCATAGCACTTCCTGGCCATAAATTATTTGTAAGGCCATCACCATATTGATAAGCAAGAACTAATACTTGCTGGTTAATTCCAAGAAGATTTCCAAGAGGGCTTAAAATAGGCATAATTAAAACTGCCTTTCCACTTCCTGATGCTAAGAAGAAATTGAAAAATGTAACAAATAAATACATAATAAGAAGCGTTACAGCAGGACTTTTTCCTGTCAACATCTCACTCATGTAGTATATAAATGTATCCAATATATTTCCTTGATTTAAAAGAACCATTATTGATCTTGCAATACCAATAGCTAGTGCTGCACCCAATACCACTTGAGCTCCTTTTGTTATTCTTACGCTGATTTCTGATGGACCAATTTTAAATACTAAACCGATAAATGCAGCAAAAATTACATAAATACCTGAAATTTGTGCAAGTCCCCATTTCCAGTTCATTGCTCCATATCCTTGGAAACAAATTAAAACAACAAAACCTATAAGTGCAATAATTCTTTGTTTTGTAAATTCTACTTTTTCTCCAACACCAGCTCCAGATTTTTGAGCAAGAAATTCATCTTTATTTATACTTTTATTAGGATCTTTTTTGATTTTTTTACAATAAGAATACATAAATACTATACCTATAATATACAATACAACAAGACCTACAATTCTAAAACCTATTCCTGAAAATAAAGGTAATCCAACAAGCTGCTGAGAAACACCTACCGTAAACATATTTACAATACCGGATGCAAATCCAACAGTACTTCCTATGATAGCAACCCCAGCACCTGTCATTCTGTCATACCCTAATGCCATTATTACTCCTGTAATTATAGGGTAAAATGGAAATGCACCTTCTCCAAATCCTAATGCTCCAAATAATACAAAAACACTGTAAAAAACAACAACTAATGAAAACTCTTTTCCTTTTGCCTTGTTAAGCAATGCATGTATCCCTGCATCAAAAGTTCCTGTACTCTGTAAAAAGACTAAAACACCTGAACAAATGAGCAATGATGCAATAATAATTCCACCTTCAACAATACCAGTATAAATTGATGAAAAGAATTCCATTATACCTATATTAGCAGCCTTATCCATGAATTGAAAAGATCCAGGCACTATAACAGGTCTTCCAGTAGTTGGGTCCGGTTGTCTTACAAATTGTCCACTTGGAACAATGTAAGTTAGTATTGTTACAAATAACATCATTATTAACAAAATTACAAATACGTGAGGCATTTTGAAAGTTTTCTTTTTATCTCTGTTCTCTTGTTTTAACATTTCTTTCTCCTTTTTTAAGTTATAATTTTCTTTAACCATATTCTATCCTGACAGCATAAAATAACGTATTTAGACTATCAATTCTTAACTGTTCATACCTAATATTGCAATTTTCTTGCCAAAAATAAAATATAAGAAATTAAAATCAGAACCTTAATAAATCATTACTTTTTTTAATAAGTTAACGTATTCGAAATTGTCGAAGTAATTTAATAGTAAAAATTTTTACATTAAATAAAAAATATTTTACACCTTTAATATTTTGTAGTATAATTATTTTAATAAATTCACTTATTCAGTTATATATACTGTACAGAGGAGATATATCATGATAGAAACATATTATGACATTATTACAAAAATAGAAAATTTCTTTGATGGTATAATGATCGTTGATGAAAATTGCATAATTAAATATAACAAGAATTTTTCGGCAGATTTTAGTTTTAACGAAAAAGATTCAATTGGAAAAACTCCAATGGAAGTTTGGCCTAACTTAAAAAAAGAAGATTCTACATGTTATCGGGCTGTTACTTACGGAGAAACTACTACAAATAAAATTCAAATATTAAAATACATTAATGGTGAAGAGTTTACATCGATTGATAATACATTTCCAATAATAGAAAACGGAAAAATCATTGGTGCTGTAAGTACTACGAGAATGATTGATAACTATCCTTTAAAAAAAACTATAGATTTACCAAATATGACAACAACGTATACGGACGATTTATATAACTTAAATGATATTATAGGAAGTTCAAAAAGTATAGAATTATTAAAATATGAAATTCATAAAGTTTCTCAAACAAACTCCAGTGTTTTAATTTATGGTGAAACTGGAAC
>DIVM01000114.1 GCA_002435835.1 Firmicutes bacterium UBA6132 | reverse complement strand
AACAAGCACAAAATTTTATTAAACTTGGGGCAGATAGAATATTAATACATAATTGGGGAAATTTATTAGATTAAATTATTGACTTAAACAGATTATAAAAATTTTTAAGATAGGATAGATATGAAAAAAGAACAAGTTGCTTCAATGATAGACCATACTTTTTTAAAACCAATTGCTAATTATGATAGTATTAAAGCTATTTGTTTTGAAGCAATAAAGTATAATTTTGCTACTGTAGCTATTTATACAGCATTCATTCCTTATGCAAAAAAAATATTAGATGAATCAAATGTGGGAATAACGGCTGCAATTGCTTTTCCATTTGGAAATTGGAATTTAGAGATGAAAGTATTTGAAGTTAATGATGCAATAAATAAAGGTGCAACGGATTGTGATTTCGTAATTAATATAGGCGCTCTGAAAGATAAAAAATATGATATTGTAAAAAAAGAGATGGAAGCTATAAGAAAAGCAGCAAAAAATCTTATTGTTAAAGCTATTATAGAGGTTAGTTTATTAAATGAAGATCAAATAGTAAAAGCATGTGAATTAGGAATAGCAGCAGGTTTGGATTATATAAAAACAAGTACTGGTTTTTATGGAAAACCCACTCTGAATATTGCAAATATTATGTTTGATATATTAAAAAATACTTCCACAAAGCTAAAAGTAGCAGGAGGAATGAGAACTGCGGAACAAGCAAAAATTATGGTTGACGCTGGTGCCAGAAGGTTAGGAACAAGTAATGGAGTTAGCATAGTTAAAGCATGGGAGACTACATAGAAAGTGTAATGGGAAAGAGAGTACTTAATAATAGAGACTATATAGACTCCCTATGTTCTAATTAATTTTGTTTTTAGGATACAACTATCACCCTTAAACCTAGAATCAAAGTACTCAAAAGGTTTATTGTTTTCAGTGTAAGATACAGCCTCTATCCTTAAGCATGGTTCCCAAATTTCTTCATTTAATAACGAAGCATCTTCAAGGGTCATGCGTTTGGCTGTTATTGATCTATCTGACCTATAAATGTTTATATTAAATAATTCTTTTGCTAAATTATATAAATCCTTATGAAATTCTGTGGGTTGAATTTCATAAAGTTTTCTGTAGTTTTTAAAAGATAAATATGAGTCTACAACAATAAGAGGTTTTTGATTAATATATCTTAATCTTTTTAAAAATAATATGTCTTCATCTTCACTTAGTTTAAGATATTCAATAACTTTATTATTCGGTTTTATGATTTTTCTTTCTATTAATTTTGTTTTATATTCAGTATTTATATTATGTTTTTTTATCATCTCACCAAAGCTGTCTAATTCCTGCAAAACAACTAATGGTATTAAATTAATTTTATTTACCATAGATCTTTTAGATCTACTTCTGATTAGATAACCTTTTTTAATAAGATTTCTTAAAGCTTTATTAACTGTTGGTCTGCTAACATCTAGTTGTTTCGCTATCTCTTCTTCACTAAAAAAAGGTTGACCTGCTGGTATATCTTCTATATCTAGATAATTTTCAATAATTAATTCCAGTTGATAATATAAAGGAATAGCATGATTTTCATTTAAAAATTTTTTATATGCAGTTAAATCTTTCATAGTGTAATTTTGAAATAACATCATAATTATATTACAATTAAATTTTTTATTGTCAATATTTTTTTCTTATTTATTTATATTTGTTATAAATTAAATTATTTTTATTTTTTTATTAAAATTTTTCAAGATTTTTTAAAATAATTAAAAGATAAAATATCTCTTGATTATTATTAAAAATATTAAAATGCATTATTAGGGGAAGTTTTATATGAAAAGTTACCGGAAAGAATTATGGTTTGAAATAAAAAATATTTTTGGTTTAAATTCAGATATCAAGACCGTAAACGCGCCAGGTCATTGACTTTTTCCCTATTTTAAATAACGGATTTAAAATGTCGAAATTGATATCAGCAAGCTGTGAACCTGAGCCATGTCTTATTCCTATTGATTTTGCTGCCTGTGCTGTTTTGTAATAAAGCTGGCTGTCAATTCCGTTTTTTCTGAATTTTTCATTTACACCGAGTATAAGAATCCTCATGCTGCTGAATTTTTTTGTCCTAAGCCTGTTTTTTATTATATTAAATATCTGCATGTCTCTTTTCAGGTCCTTTGGGCTTAAAAATTTACCTGAAGGCATATAGCTGCTGTCAAATCTTCTGTTACAATCATATTCTTCAATTATCTCGTTTATATTAGGAAGGCTTACTGATACCCCAATGGGAACCCCGCTTTTTTCCACAATGAAAATCAGGTCCTCGATTGAAATTGTTCTTATACCCTGGCACATGACATCGAATTCGTCATCAGTCATTGCAGTAAACTGTGGATGATTTCCTGCTCCCCATATAGGATTGTAGAGATTCTTTATAGTGATTATCTCTTCTTCAAGTCTGCCAAAATCAATATTTCTGAATCTAAAATCATCTATTCTGTCGCCTTTGCCCTGCCTGCTGAATCTTTCAGTTATTCTGTCCATCATGTTTTCAATTCTGTTCAGGTAACCGTTTGAAAGTGTCTCATCAGTATTCATGCTGAACCAGTCATTTTCCTTTTTAAATCCGAACTTCTCGAAATGATCTTCATAATACGGAGCATTATAAGGTTCCATAAAATATGGTTTTTTATCAAAACCGTCAATAAGAAGCCCGACCTCGCCGTTTGCATTGAATTTTGCCGGCCCTGTTACATGCTTTACTCCCAGTTCCTTCAAATAATCTGCTGCAGTCTGCAATATAAGCTCAGCGATATTTTCATCTTCGATACATTCAAAATGTCCTATCCAGCCGGTTTCAACCCCGTGTGTTTTGCTGTAGTTGAAATCATTGAAAGCCATTACTCTGCCGACGGACTTATTATCTATGTAAAATCCGAAGAACTTTATTCTTGTGTGATTAAAAAACGGGTTTCTGGGTACAAGAAAAGACAACCCGGTTTTATTGGGATTAAGATCCGATATTTCCTGAAGAAAAATAGGAAAAATTTTCTCTGATTCAGAGCTGAAATACCATTTTATAAAATAAGGAATGCAAACAAATTCCTTTAGGTTGTTTAAGGTAACAGAACTCGAAGCTCCCGGGATGTATTCACCCAGGTCTTTAATGTAGATTTTTTTTAACAAAACTTTAGTCTGTCAGCCTTTTCTTATAGATGGTTATAAAAAAATAATAATATCTAATGTTAAATGCTATTTAATATTTAAGTCAAGGGAAATATCTTATTTGTAACAGCCAAGTAGAAATATTCTCTTATTAGCCAATCAGAAATTTACACTTACTGACCTGGAAAATGGCTCACATCTTATCTTATTGACATAATTAACAAATAGTTATAATATAAGTTTAATAATATTTACTTATATATTTGTCATCATACAGAAAGCAGCCTACTTAAATGTTGCCTGAATGGATA
>DIVM01000268.1 GCA_002435835.1 Firmicutes bacterium UBA6132 | reverse complement strand
CCCAGTTGGAGATAAAGAATATATTGCATTATTACCATTAGCAAATGAAGAAGATGGGGAAGTATTCCTTTATGGTTATGTTGAAGAAGAAGATGGTAGTTTTGAATTATTAAGCATTGAATCAGATGAAGAGTACGAAGCTGTAACTCAAGCATTTGATGAAATTCTTGATGAAGCTGAACTTGATGAATTGTTTGACGACGAACAAGAAGAAGAATAATATAAAGGACAGTGAATACTGTCTTTTTTCATACATAAAATCATCATAGAATATTGACAATGAATATACATTGTGTTAATCTAAAGAACAATATTAGTTCGTATAATAATGAAGACAAATGATAATAATAAGGAGATACGTATAAATGGCAAAAATAATTAGTGAACCTTCAAGAACGTTTGGAGAGTACTTACTTTTACCAAATCTTACTACAAAAGATTGTGTAGTTGAAAATGTTAATTTAATAACACCGCTTGTTAGATATAAAAAAGGTGAAGAACCTGAATTGAAACTTAATATTCCTTTTACTTCAGCTATAATGCAATCAGTGTCAGACCATAATATGGCAATTGCATTAGCTAAAAATGGTGGTATATCATTTATATATGGTTCTCAATCTATAGAAGCAGAAGCAGAAATGGTAAGTAGAGTAAAAAAATATAAAGCTGGCTTTGTAATAAGTGATTCTAATTTAAAACCAGATAACACTCTTGAAGATGTAATAAAATTAAAAGAAAAAACAGGACATTCCACAATTGCTATAACTGAAGATGGAACTTCATCGGGTAAACTTGTAGGTATAGTAACAAGTAGGGATTACAGACTTACGAGAGATCCATTAACAAAAAAAGTTTGTGAATTCATGACTAAGGATGAAAACTTAATAGTTGGTAAAGAAGGAATTACTTTATCAGAAGCAAATGATTTAATTTGGCAAAATAAATTAAATGCAATTCCTATAGTTGATGATAAGTTTAATTTAGTTTATATGGTATTTAGAAAAGACTACTCAGATGATAAAGAAAATCCAAGATCACTTCTTGACGCTCAAAAGCGTTATATTGTAGGTGCAGGTATTAATTCTAGAGACTATAAGGAAAGAGTTCCTGCATTAGTTGAAGCTGGTGTGGATATTGTTTGTATAGATTCATCAGAAGGTTTCAGTGAATGGCAATATGAAACTATTAAATGGATAAAAGACACTTATAATGGTAGAGTAAAAGTTGGTGCTGGTAATGTTGTTGAAAGAGAAGGATTTAGATATTTAGCAGATGCTGGTGCGGATTTTATAAAAGTAGGCATAGGTGGCGGATCCATATGCATAACTCGAGAACAAAAGGGTATAGGCAGAGGTCAAGCTTCATCAGTTTTAGAAGTTTCAGCAGCAAGAGATGAATATTTTGAAGAAACAGGTATTTATGTGCCTATATGTTCAGATGGTGGTATAGTGCATGATTATCATATAACATTAGCACTTGCAATGGGAGCAGATTTCGTAATGCTTGGAAGATATTTTGCAGGATTTGATGAAAGCCCTACTTCAAAAGTTAAGTATGGTAATGGATTTGTTAAAGAATATTGGGGTGAAGGTTCAAACAGAGCAAGAAACTGGGCAAGATATGACTTGGGCGGAAAATCAGAACTTCAATTTGAAGAAGGCGTTGATTCTTATGTACCATATGCAGGTAAACTTGACGATGGTTTGGGAACAACTCTTTATAAAATAAAATCAACTATGTGTAATTGTGGTGCTAAATCAATTAAAGAACTTCAAGAAAATGGAAGACTTAGTATAGCATCTGCTGTATCTATTTCAGAAGGTTCTGCACATGATGTAATATTAAAAAATCAATAAATTAAAGGATTTTGACAAGTTTTAAATTTGTTAGGTATAATTAGAAAAATATATGTAATCCATTAATGTTTTTTAAAATTTTCAATCCACAGTTACTTAATAAAAATTATGATGATTGTGGGTGTAAAAAATGAAGATTACAATGAATAAAACAAAAGAAAAATTGAGCATCTATGCAGTTCTTGAAAAATATGAAAAGCATATGATGCTCAATTCTTTTTCACAGTACACTGTAGACTTGGTTAAAAGATGCTTTAAGAATTTTAATTTGTTTTTAGATGATGAAAATTTCCTCATCAATGATTTATCAAGCGATACAATAGATGATTATATTCTATGGTTGAAAGAACAAGGTAATAAAGATACAACTATTAATATTAAATTAAGTAATTTACGTATGGTTTTTTATTGGGCAATGCAGAAAAATTATCTTGAAGAATTTAAAATTAACTTAATCAAGGAAGAAAAAACTATAAGGAAAACTTATAGTGAAAGAGAATTAACTGCTTTATTGGAGAAACCCGATATTAATAAATGTTTATTCGGTAAATATCGTGATTGGGTAATAGTAAATTTTTTACTTGGCACAGGTTCAAGAAGTTTAACATTATTAAATGTGAAAATTCAAGATTTAGATTTTGATAATAACTTAATTACTTTTACAGTTACCAAAAATAAAACGCAAATGATTGTTCCTATGACAATGAATTTAGCTAATGTTTTAACAGAATACTTAACATATAGGGGAGGAGAACCTGATAATTATTTATTCTGTAATGCAAGAGGTGAACAAATTACAAGGGCAGCGTTAAAAGATGCAATTAGAAGATATAATAAAGGCTGTGGTGTTAGCACTACTTCATTGCACAGTTACCGTCATACATTTGCAAAAATGTTTATTACTAATGGTGGTAACTTATTTGTACTACAAAAGTTACTTGGACATAAATCAATTAGAAGTACACAAGTATATGTAAACCTATTAACTAATGATTTAGAAAAGGATTATGATAAATATAATCCATTAGATGTATTGATTAATAAAAATAAAAAACTCCATATAACAATGAAAAAATAATATAAGGCAAGATTAATTTCTTGTCTTTTTTAATAGGATACAAAAATATAATAACACTCTTTTTAGTTAGTTTTAAGATTATATGGTGTGTATAAGAGTGTACTTAAAATAGATTTTCTACAATAAATTTTTAATAAATAATATGTTGACATTATCATTTTTAAACTCTATATTTATAATATAAACGTTATTATATATATATATATGACTAAGATGTATAGACTAAATTTTAAGATAAATATATAAAAGATATTAAAAATAATAATTTAAAGATATGGAAATTAACTATAGCTTGGCTAATGACATCTTAGAAGATACAAATAATCAACTAAAAATATTATCAAGTAGAACTAATATTAATGAAGTACATTACAAAGAAATGTACGAAATATTAGCAAAAGCGATATTAGATTTAAAGATAATATTAGTCAAAGCTGGTATTATTAATGAAACATATTGTATTATTGAAAAGACGATTGTTTATTTAGAAAATGTAAAAGAGCAATTTAAATTGTTAAGCTGCAGTAATTTATAATATTGGAAAGTTTACTACTAATGAGTAAAAATAAAAAGAGAAAAATTAAAATGAAAAATGATTAAGAGCATATTTAACAGGTTTATTTAAAGGTGCAAATTCTATTTTTACTGTCATTTATGCAACGATTTTTGCTATATATTTACAACAAAAAATGCACGTAATTTTTATTAAATTACATGCATTTTTGCGTTAAATTAGTTCGTGTAATTCGAATAATACGAATTAACTTAATTACCCATTATGCTCATTTTATAGGAGTGCAGATGTCATATAATTCCACTAAGCTTGTGACCGTGTATGTACTTTGAATTTCTGCAGAGCATTTTTGTGACTTTGTGTTAATCCAGCAGGTATCAATTCCTGACAGCAGGCCACCTTTTATATCGGTATTTAATGAATCCCCGATAATAAGTGCTTCCTTTATATTAAAATCTTTAATATGACTCATCACGTAATCGAAAAATTCTTTTGATG
>DIVM01000169.1 GCA_002435835.1 Firmicutes bacterium UBA6132 | reverse complement strand
CTTTGGAAACATTTGCGCTAAATATTCAGTAACAACACCATTAGCACAACCAAAATCTAACACTTTGTTGTAATCGCCCGTTTGCAATTCTTGTATAATAAAATCTGTCTTTTCTTGAACGTTTTTACCCATTCTTTCATAATAACTTTTAAAGTTTCTCACATTACCACCTCTTTCTTATTTATTCCGTTTTTGTAATCTACAAGCAACTGAATGAACTCAAGCAACGGATCATCGCCTTGCAAGTTATCAGTAATATCAATAACGGCATTTATCAACTCTTCCATAATATTTTCTTGTAGTCCTTCAATTTCTAGTTTTGCTTGTTCGGTTTCTTTGTTGTAAGTTAGTGTAATCACTTTTTCATTCCCCTTTTAGTTCTTGGTATGATTAAAAACCTATCATCAAGTTCTCTCACCAAAAACGTTTTATTTGTCTTAACTGTCAACATTTCAACTCTTAATGCTTCAACTTGCTCTTCAGTAAATAAATAACACTTAAACCCTTGCTTTATACACGCTACGCTATCTCTTACAATCGCATTAAAATATTTTTCGCAATCAGCTTTAGTTACCTTTTCACAAGATTCACTGCACCAATTAAATGTGCTATTGCCTAAACTTATCGCTTGGGACATTGATAATTGCATTCTAATCATCATAGCCCTCCACCAATTTTGTTACATACTCTCGCAATTCTTTGGTTTCTTGTAATAACTCGTGAAGTGTGGTTGCGTTACTCTCTAATTGCTTTTGCTTAACAAAAGCGTGAACACAATCGGTTATTGTTCCATAAAAGCCAATAATTGTTTCAGTTAATTGCCCTTTGCTATTTCCTCTTTTTCCCGTCTTTTCTTCAACTAAAATAAACTGTAATGTATCGCTTTTGATAAATGTGTTTTCATTGAGATAAACTTTCATTATTTATTTCACCACCTTAACTTTGCAACCGTAATGCTTTTCAAGTTCTTCCATTGTAACTTCTTTAATTTCTGGTTCACGCTGCCAGATTAGTTCGAGGTAATCTTTAATATTTTCAAAACCAACATCTCGTGTTCTTTTATAAACTTTAGCAATGCTATGATTATTATTTGATACTGAATCATAACCTTCGACAATAAGGTCATCATTATAATCACTCACTCTATTAAATCCATTATCTAAACTCATCAAAGTATTTTCGACAACCAAATATTTTTCGCCTTTTCTCGTTTCAACAACATTGCCACTTACTAGATATTGCTCTTTGAGTGTTGGTTCTTTAATAATTTCATAAGTACCAAAAGTTAACCAATGTAAATTATTTGCGTCGTCTTTCACACAAATGGTAGTGGCCATTAACTTAAGTTTATTAACCACCTCATAAATATTACCTTTTGTTATATTGTAAAAATATTCTAATGCTTTAACTTTCATTTTCTATTCTCCCTTTTTATATTTCATAATTCTTTTAAAGTTTTCTAAATCTTCAGGCTTACGCTTTTCAGCCATCTTTTTGCTATAAGCGGGATCGACTAACAACGCCCCCTCATATTTTGCTAGATACTTCCTTGTTGGCATACTGTGAACTGTCAGCAAGTGCCTTTTCAACGTTTTCATTTCTTTGCCACAAATCATACATTTAATCATTATCTACTCACCCCCTTAACCATAGCCATAAATATTCTTACTGTATCACCCTTATACGGCTTTAATTTATTCAGTTTACAAAAGTCAAAAAACTCTTTCCACAACAATTCATTATCAGCGTTCATTATGCCACCTCCAACTCTATGCAATTATGGTGGATTTTAATTGATACGATTTCTTTGTCTTGATACTCTTTCACATCTAAAAACGGCAAGTCTAGTTCCTTTGCTATAACTTTACCGTTGATTTTCAATGCTTTGTCCGTTGTTAGCACATCTAAAAATGCTTTTACTTTCATTTAATTTCCTCTCTTTCAGGTGACTGCCCTATTGATTCTTTAACTTTATAAAACTTACAATCAGTGCAATTCAAATCTTTTAACGCTTTACATTCTGTTTTTTCATCGTTATAAGCAAAACAATCTTTCTTTACTTCTTCCACATTTGCCTCCATAGGGGGTTGCCCTTTGTATCTATTTTTATTCTACTACTATTCGCAAACGCTGTCAAGTATTATTTATGTAAAAAATTAAAAAAGTTTATAAATCGCTAAAATTGGTGCTAAAATAGTTTAAAAATAAAGTTTGACATATTATGCTAATCGTGATATAATTCGTGTTGCAATAGAATATCAGCCAAGTTTACCTTTCATTTTCTTGGTTAGATTCAATTCCTTTTCTTTTAAAGATACAGTTTCTATTGTAAAAGCCACCCTTGATGAGTGGCTATTTTTTATTTTAAGGCTATTTATGATAAGGCTACGGCTCGTTTTATTGTTTTTGCGTATTTATACTCATATTAAGAATAAAAATGCGTGTATCGGCTTAAAATGATGTGCGTATATATGATACCCCCCCCGCATATATAATGCGAAAATAGGGGTGGGTGTTTTTGCGTTGCTGATATAATGATAAAAAAAATA
>DIVM01000170.1 GCA_002435835.1 Firmicutes bacterium UBA6132 | reverse complement strand
CCATTTGCAACATTGGCTTTAAAAGATGGTGCAGTTTTATTAGGAAGTGCTAATGAATTTGGCCTTTACCCGGCAGTTTCTGCATTTTCACAAGAGGCTATAAATGAAAAAGAAGATGCAATTCGCAATTTGTATAAAGCATATAATGAAGCAGTTGATTATATAAATACAAATGACATAAGCAAATTTGAAGACACTGTTATAAAAGCAGTTGGATATCCTGAAGAAATGAAAGGTAAAATCGAGTTGCCAAAGTTTAGAACAAGCACATTACCTCCAAAAGAAGCAATTGAAGAAGCAATAGTATGGGCAAGCGAAAAAGGACTTTGTAGCTCTGATTTAAAATATGAACAAATGATATTTGATGTTTATTCTGAACAATAATTTAAAATGATATTAATTTAATTAATTTCATGGGGTGTATTTTATGCACCCCAATTAAAATAATGATTAGTTGGTGATTTTATGCTTTTAATTGAAAATATTTCAATAAGTTACAAAACTAAAAATGAAAATTATAAAATAATCCAAAACCTCTCTTTAAAAATAAACAAAGGAGAGGCTTTAATAATATTAGGTCCTTCAGGCTGCGGTAAGTCAACTTTAATAAATTCATTAGCAGGAAATATGGATGTTGACAGCGGAATTATATATTTTATAAGAAATGATGTAAAAGAGATTTTAAATTCGAAAAAACATAAAATTGGAATAATACCTCAAAATTTTGGATTATTACCATGGAAAACCGTCAGGGAAAACTGCATGCTTCCTATTAAAATAAGGAATAAAAAAATAGATTTAAAAGAAAATTCAATGGATATAATAGATAAAATTTACGATTCATTAGGAATATTAAATTTATTGGACAGATTTCCAAAAGAATTAAGTGGCGGTCAAGCACAAAGAGTTGCAATAGCAAGAGCATTCATTCAAAAGCCAGATTTATTGTTAATGGATGAACCTTTTTCTGCTTTAGATGAAATAACAAGGGAAGAAGCGAGGGAATTGTTTTTGAAAATCTGGAAATTAAACCAAACTTCAACTATTTTTGTAACACACAGTATAGAAGAAGCTCTTTATTTAGGAAACAGAATAATTGTAATGGGAAAACATATGGGTGAATTTAAATATGAAATGGAAAATTCATACTTTGGCAAAATGTATCCTGATGACTCAAATTATTATAATATAAAGCAATTATTAAGAGAAAAGTTAAAGTAGGGGGGTACTTATTATTAAAGTTATAAATCAATTAAAAATATTTATTCAAGGTTTCCTTATTTTAAATTTAATATGGCTTTTGGGTTATTTAATTATGGATACAACTGTAATACCTAATCCATTAGAAGTATATAAAAATTTCCACAGAGCTGTGGAAAATAATATTTTTAAACATATATCATATAGTTTATATAGAATTGGAATGGGTGTGTTTTTATCTTTATTAGTCGGAATACCCACGGGAATTGTAATGGCTTATTCTAAAAAAGCATATAAGTTACTTTTCCCATTAGTTTATTTTGCATATCCTGTTCCTAAAACAGCACTTTTACCAATTGCAATGCTTATTTTAGGCATGAGGGAAGGCTCAAAAATAGTAATTATTTTTTTAGTAATAGTTTTTCAGGTAATTGTTGCAGTAAGAGATAGTGTAAATTCAATTGATAACACTATGTATCAAGTAATAAGAAGTACTGGAGCAAACAAAATGCAAATTATTTATCATGTAACAATGCCTGCAATTATGCCACAGCTTCTAACAAGTTTGAGAGTTTCACTTGGTGCAGCAGTTTCGATTTTATTCTTTGTAGAAGGATATGGAACAAAATTTGGAGTTGGATATTATATTTTAGACGCTTGGTCAAGAATTAATTATATTGAAATGTATATTGGAATAATTGTAATATCCATTGTTGGATTTGCTTTATTTGTTTTAATAGATTATATACAAGAAAAACTTTGTAAGTGGAATTAAGTCTAAATTATGAGTTTTATAAACAATTATAAACGAAACCCAGGAATTAAGGGTTTCGTTTATTTAACATTTTATATATTAAAATAAATTTTAACTAATATAAACATTTTCTACTTTAGCAACATAGTCATCCATTCCTGATTTTGTTAAGACAGTTATGGAAAAATTTGTACCGTTAATTTTTGCGCTGAAAGCTATAGTTCCATCTTTATTATCTAATTGAGAATCTCGATTAATAATAACATCATTTTTATTTGCAACATTATAATCTTCTAAAATGCCTATAACACGATTTTCAACTTCACCTGTTGGGCATTCTAATTTTTTTATTCTATCCAACGCTTTATCAAACTGTTCCATGTTACCTCCGTAATAATTAATTATTTTCTTGGAAATACTCAAAAAATGACAAATTTTTCAAATAATCTTATTCAATTTTACATCCAACATGTTCAATACACTGCTTGATTTGATTTTCATTAGTTTCTTTATCGTCGTAACCAACTTCTATAGAACCTCGTGATAAATCTATATTTACCATTTGAACGCCTTCTAAATCATTTAATACATTATTTAATTGAGTTTTAGTCTGTGTATTTAACAATCTTGATACATTAAAATGTATTCTGTTCATAATTCACCTTCCTAAAATTTATTTTTGTATTTAATTAGTATTTGAATAAAATAAACTTTTATTTTGGTAATTATTATATAAATTACATAAATCACTACAAATATTTTTTTGTTGTTTTAATTTTTTTAAAATTATTTATATTTTTATTGTGATTTTTGCAGTTAATATTTTGATATATATTTTTTACCTAATAGGAAATGTGGCATTTATATAATGAATTCATATTATGTACTAATATTTTATTATATTTTAGGAGGATTATATTTTGGATACAAGAAGTGATTTTGTTCGCCAATCATTAGAACTGCACCTTTTTTTTGCAAGAATCATGAAAGAACATTCGTTTTTTCTTCAATTAGCATTTACACCAAGGGATATTAATTATACACGAAAAGCAGACGATTTTCGAATGGAATTTGATAGGTTATTAGGAGAAGTTATTGCACTTTCTAACGGTGTTGTTAGTAAAGATGTACTTCGATCAGGCGAAGTATTTACACCATATACACTTAAAGCAGAAATGGCATCTTCATATTATACTGGTATACGTATACCAGTTGAGCTGACACAGGCAGAAGCTAAATTAATGGGAGAAGAAGTAATAACTATTAATCCAATGCTTGAGGAAAGAGTATATTATATTAATCAAACAGCTATTGAATTAATATCTGAATTAATTAAGTTTAAAGCAAATATATTATCCAATGTTTTAAGTTGCAAAATGTTTACCGTAAATTATCCATTATTAATAGATCACATTATGAGAGAAGCAAATCTTTATTTGCGATTAGTTCAAAGAATTCAAAGAAGAGAGTATATTGATGTAGAAAAAGAATCTATTGAACAGGAAGTATTTTGGAATAGAATTATGGCTGAGCATTCAAAATTTATTCGTGGGCTTCTTGATCCAACGGAAGACGAGTTATTTGAAGTAGCTAATAATTTTGGAAAAGAGTTCGATCAATTAACAAAGGATTCAATTGAAGCCATGAATAAGACAATTCCTATGGAGAAAATTACTGAAGATAGTCTTAGAGCAACTGAAGCAATACGTGATTTTAAGGCACAAGGAACACAGGGGTTATTGGAATGTAAAGTAAAATCAATTATTATACCTTTATTGGGCGATCATACTTTACGTGAAGCAAATCACTATTTAAGATTATTAAAAATATTTGAGAAATAATGGATAATAATAAACAAAGCTGTTTAGTTTATATACTAAGCAGCTTTTTAGTTTTATAAATAAACACAAAACCACCGCATCTAACTATAGGATTGCTATCAATTTAATTATATGATAATATATATTGATTTATAACATATAGAACTTTTAATAAATTTATATTATATAAGTAAATAAATTGGTGGTTTTATAAAATATAAAAAAGTTATATAATGCCTATGTTATTTTTAACTTTGGTATAAATTAATTTAATAGAAAAAGAGGTTTTTTAATGATTAACAAGTTTTTAGATTATGTAGAAATAAGAACAAAAATTACAAGTACTTTTACTTTTTTAATGACAATTGCATTTCTTTTATATGTTGAAGAGTCAATAAATTGGAATCTTACTTTAATATTTTTTGCATCTATGTTTATATTTGATTTGACTACCACAGCAATAAATAATTATATTGATACAAAAACAAATAATCAAAAGTTGCAATTCGAAAGAAAAACTGCTCTAATGATTATATATGTATTATTTGGAATAAGTGCAGGATTAGGATTATATTTAGCTTTTTTAACGGACATAATTATTTTTTTACTTGGTGGACTTTGCTTTTTATGTGGCGTTTTTTATACATTTGGCCCCATACCCATATCAAGACTTCCTTTAGGAGAATTTTTTTCAGGATTGTTTTATGGTTTGCTAATACCATTTATAATGTTATATATAAATATGGATGCTGCAACCTTTATATCTTTAAACTTAAGCTTGGAAACAATAAGCATTTCATTAAATGTTATGCCCCTTATTAAGGTTTCTTTGTTGTCAATAGTACCATTTTGCGTGACAGCAAATATTATGCTTGCTAATAATACTTGTGACCTACAAAAGGATATAGTAGTAAAAAGATATACTCTTCCATATTATTTAGGTCATAAAGCTCTATATGTGTTTGCGGTACTATATTATTTATGCTATGTAGCTGTAATAATCATGGTTATATTTAAAATTTTACATCCTATTTGTTTATTAATATTTTTAACTTTAATTTTAGTTCGGAAAAATATTAATGTATTTTTTAAAGCTCAAGACAAGCAAAAAACTTTTATTGTATCAATAAAAAATTACATGATTATAATGGGAAGTCTTTCTTTATTAATTTTCATAAGCAGTATAATATCTTAGTTAGAATTTAGTTTTAATCCTTTATAATGAAATTCAATTAAAATAAATACAAAAAAACACCAAACCATTAAATTAATATTTATGTTTGGTGTTTTGATTTTTGAAGTAAAAGAACAAAATCATTAAGATATACGTTCTACAAATAAATAGCTTTCTAACTCGTCAGGTAAAAGTGGTCTGCTATAGTAGTATCCTTGTATTATATCACAACCTATTTTTTTTAACAAATTAACATTATCTTTTGTTTCTATTTCATCTGCTATAACTTTTAGATTCAGACGGTGCGCAAATTTTATCATATACTCAATTAACAATAAATTTTCATTATCTAAAGTATTTTTAGTAAATATCTGATTTATTTTCAAGCATTCAAATATATAGGAAAATTTAATAAATAATGTAGCGAATTAAAATCTGTTTTAGAATTGGTTAATGATAGCTTAATTCCTAAATTTTTTAATTTTGTTAAAACATCCTTTGTATTTTGGGTGTTTTTAATCGTATTTTCTGACAATTCAAATTCAATGTATTTTGCTTCAATTTCATTACTTGTTATGTATTCTTTTATATAATTGATTATAGATTCATTATATAAATCTTGCGAATAAAGATTTATAGACACAGATGTGTATATGCCTTTATTCTGCCAAATTATTAATTGTTCTGATACATTTTTTATAATCCATTTAGTTATTTGATTTGAAAAACCTGCGTAATCTGCTTTTATAATAACTTCAGAGAACTTTTTATTAAGGTCATCATTATCCCATTTCAACATAGCTTTTAAACCTATTATTTCATTGTTTTGTATATCGATTTTAGGTTCATAATATAATTTTAAATTATTATTTTGTAAATCTTTGTATAATAATATAAGGTCATTATAATAATTTTCTTTTTCCTGCTTTTCTTTATTGTTAAATATTTTTACTTCTTCATTAAATATGCATGATTGATTTAATGTTTTTTCCAGCTTCCCTATAATATTATTTGTATTGATTTCATTTATAAGACAATTGATTATACTACTTTTAACTTTAATAGATATCGGTATTTCATCAATATAAATTGGAGATTTTATATTTTGAATGAATTCATTTGCTAATAAATATGTTTCTTCAGTGGTATATTTAGGTAGCATTATAATAAATTTGTTGTTACTAATAATATAAATAATTCCATCATTAAAAAAATAATTGGCTTTTTTTAATAGTGTTAATAATGATTTTTTGCCAGTTTCCAAATTTACATAATTACTTATAGTTTCTAAATTCTCATATTCAAACATAATAAAAGAAATGTTCCTACATTCATATTTATTAATTATATTTTTTATATCTAATTTTAATTTGTTAGAATTATAGTATCCAGTTTGATTATTCGTATATGTTTTATTATTTAAAAGTTCATTTAATTTTTTATTTTGATTAACTAATATGCTAAAGACTATAGCAATTAAGCAAAACATAAAAATCCTGAATATCCAGGAAGGAGCAGTTTGCATTGAATTTGTAGAAATGTTAAGAGGTGTAAATGGACCAACTGCGATGCCAGAAAAAACTGCAGTTGCAATACCTCCTTTTATTCCAAAAACATATACTGAAATTATTATAGGAATATATAATAAATGTACAATTGTACCTGTTCCGCCTTTAAAATTTATTATATCTGTAACAATAGTAATAAAAAATATAATTACAATAATCCACATAGTGTAACTAGAACTGTCTCTTTCAAAAGTTGAATATATATTGTTTTGTTTGTTCTTCATTTATGCTCCTTATTTTTTATCCATACCGTACCCCATTTATTTAATTCGAAACTTTTTATAAAAAAAAGGGGTATCTAAAAAATTTAACAATATTTTTTATCATAAAATATAAACTCCAAATAAGTTTGAAAAAAATTATTTTGGGTATAAAAAGGTATATAGTAATCATAAAATATTTATATATAAAATAAGGAGGATGTTATGAGTTTAAAAGATTTAGCAGAAGGATTATTAAAGGGTGCTAAGGAAAAAACAGAAGCTATAAAAGACAAAGCTGAAGATTTACTTGAAGATGCAAGTGAGAAAGTTGGTGGATTAAAAGATAAAGCAGAAGACATCCTTGAAGACGCAGGAGAAAAAATAGGTGGATTAAAAGATAAAGCTGAAGATACTTTCGATGAAGCTAAAGAAAAGGCAAAAGGTTTAATAGATAGGAATAATAAAGAAGATTAAATTAATAAAATAAGCGGAACGCAATATTCCGCTTATTTTATTATAATAGTGCGTTGTAATTTGCATATTCTAATATATAATATATAATGTTAGATGATTTATTTAAATAAATATAATACTTAAGAAAAAGTGGAGGAAATATGGCAGAAATAAAATTTGAAATAGTAGAAGAAATTGCACAGCTTTCTGAATCTGCAAAAGGATGGACTAAGGAACTTAATTTAGTAAGTTGGAACGAAAGAAGTCCTAAGTATGATTTGAGAGAATGGTCACCAGAACATGAAAAAATGGGAAAAGGTGTCACTCTTTCAAAAGAGGATTTAATAAAGTTAAGAGATACATTAAACAAAATGGATTTAGATTAAAAATATCTATAATTAAAATGTTTAAAGCGGTGAGAATATGGAATATTTAATAGGAATTGATTCTGGTGGTACAAAATCAGAAATAAAAGCATATGATTTAAATTCTAACATAATTTATGATGATATTGGTGGATTTGGAAATCCATGCGTTAATTATGATGAAACATTATTTAATGTTTCATCAATTATTCAAAAATGTCTAAATGAATTAGGCAGTGGTTGTAAAATGATTGGTGTTGGAATGGCTGCAGTTGAAACAGGAAATTATGCAGATATAATTAAAAATGAAATTGAAAATAATTTTAAAATACCTACAGTTGTATTAAATGATGCTGAGATGACATGCAAAGCATATTTGGGGAACGAAGACGGCATAATTGCAATTGCAGGAACAGGATCATCATGTTTTGTTCAAAAAAGCGGCCAAGGTGAAATGGTTGGTGGTTGGAGTCATATATTAGGCGATGAAGGAAGCGGTTATCACACCGTAATAGAAGCTTTTAAAAAAATAATATATAAATACGAAAGAAATATTCCTTATGATAATTTAAGCCGTACTTTACTAAAAAAAATAGGTGGAAATACTCGCGCTGAAATAATGGATTTCATATACAGCAATCAAAAAAACAATATTGCATCTTTGTTTAAAATTATAGTTGAGTTATCTAAAACAAAAGATGAAGATAGCATTTTGCTGCTTGAAAATGCTGGCAAATTTCTTGCTGATATTACAATAACCGCATATGAAAAGAAACAATTTAATAGTAAAATAAAAATTGGGTTAAAGGGCGGAGTATTTCATAATAGTAACATAGTTGTTTCATCTTTTAAAAATAAAATTAAAAATAAAATTAATAATTTTGTTTTAATTGAAGAAGATATATCTGCAACTAAAGGAATTTTAAAAATATATTTTACAAAATAAAATTAAAACATTCTTTTTTGAATATATTTTTCAATTAATTTAATAATATGATTACCCTGCATTTTGCTAATGCTGGGTAATCATATTGCGATTGTACCAGGATGCGACTTTGTCACAACTTTCTGGTAAAAAATCATAATATAATATAAATAATAGGAGAAATGAAAATGAAAGCACATGTTGATAGAGATAAATGCATCAGTTGCGGACTTTGTGCGTCAATCTGCCCAGATGTATTTGAAATGGATGAAGAAGATATATCCGTTGTTATAGTTGATGAAATACCTAAAGATTCAGAATCTTGTTCTATAGATTCACAAGAAGGTTGTCCTACTGATGCAATAATAGTAGATGAATAAGTACAGAAAATAATAATTATAATTTGCACATCAATGTAGATGTGCTTTTTTATATTGAAATTTTTAGATATTATGGTATTATATATAAGTGTAATTAAATATAAGTAGGTTATTATCCAGTTAGATCATAATCATAATATAAAATAATTTTAATAAATAAATTAGTTATTGAAATCGATATCCGGTAAATTAGACGGTGGGGGACAAAATGCAAAATTTAGACTTAAAAATTGAAATATGGAAAAAACGTCTTTTAGATATAGATAAAAGTAATAAATTAATTAACTTTAAAGAAACTAAAAGATCAAATCTTACAATTACTACTCCTGATTTAAGTTATCTTTATAATTCATTAGTAGTGGAAGAAAAAAGTTTGAGTTTTTCACATCCTTTAAAGACTATAATTGATGAAAATGGTGAAGAAATAAGTGTCTCCATAGTTAAAGGCGATATAGTAACAAACAAAATTTTAAATGAACAGCAAAAAATATTGAAATTATTAAGAGCAAAATCAAAAATTTCAATTGAAGAACAAGGTATTAATACATTATATCTTACATTTGGGATACTTCTATGGAATGATTTAAATAATAATGAAAAAATCTCTTCTCCCATTATTCTTGTTCCTGTTGATTTAACTCAAGTATCAATTAATGAACCATATTACCTTAGTCTTCATAATGATGAAATAATATTAAATCCAAGTTTATCTTATAAATTTGAAAATGATTATAGTATTAAATTACCTTCTTTTGATGAACGAGAAGATGGAATTAAAGAATATTTGCAAAAAATTAAATTAGCAGTACATAAATATAGTAAAAATGATTGGCAAGTAAAAGAAGAAGTTCATTTGTCCTTATTATCTTTTCAGAAAATAAATATGTATGATGATTTGGATAAAAACAAAGATAAAATAATAGCCCACCCAATAATTAGAGCTCTTGCAGGTGATTTAAGCCAAATTAAAAAGGCTCCTAAAGAGTTAAATTTTTATGACCACGATAAAAACGAGAGACCTTTTGATAGTTTCCAAATATTAGATGCTGATTCAAGCCAGAAAGATGCAATATTACTTGCTAAAAATGGTATTAGTTTTGTTCTTCAGGGCCCCCCTGGAA
This sequence comes from Firmicutes bacterium UBA6132, assembly GCA_002435835.1. The sequence continues at coordinate 607 of DIVM01000170.1, read as the reverse complement.
CAGGAAAAAGTCAAACAATAACAAATATTATTTCTGAGTCATTAGCTCAAGGTAAAAAAGTGTTATTTGTTTCTGAAAAAATGGCAGCTTTAGATGTTGTAAAAAAGAGATTAGTAGAATCAGGGCTAAATGATTTTTGCTTAACTTTACATAGTCAAAAAGCAAATAAGAAAGAAATTTTAAATGAATTAAAAATCATATTGAAGTTACCAAAAGAAAAAATACAAGAAGAATTATTGTACAAGCTTTCAGAATTAGAAGAAAAAAGAAATATATTAAATGATTATCAAGAAAATCTTCACACAAAAATATCACCTTTAAATGCAAGTATTTATGAAATAAACGGAAAACTTGCAAATTTAGCTGATACTGAAGATTTATTGTTTTCTTTTAATGACCATATAGATAATATTAATTATGAAAAATTAAATAAATATAAATTTTTAATAAATGAATACATAAATACAGTTGAAAGAATGAGTATTTCATTAACTGATAATCCATGGTATAAATCAAATGTAAATAATTTAACTCTTGATTTAAGAAATAATATTGAATTTAATTTAAATAGACTTTTACAAAGTTTTGAAAGTTTCATAGATATATA
>DIVM01000130.1 GCA_002435835.1 Firmicutes bacterium UBA6132 | reverse complement strand
CGAGTGATTTTTAAACTGGAAAAAGACAAAATACCCTTTGATTTGAATCAGTTAAAATAATTCTGATAGGTAGCGCTATCAATAACATCTAAATAAATAATTCGAAACTTCAGGCTGTTTTCATTGGTTTTGAACTCAGCAAGTTTTTGTATGCTTTTTTGAAGCTTCAAAAAAATAAATTAATATTTCTGTTGACTACTAATAGTTAGTCTCCTTTTATACGTGTATAATTTCAATGGGATTTTAGGTTAAAATAGGTAAACTTACACATATTGAAAGCATAGGTTCTATTTTAGTAGATCTTTAATTTCTTTTAAAATGTTACAAATGTAATATATGTTGCGTTTGTAGCATGTTTGTTATATAATTAATTCAGAGTTTCCAAAGTCATAATTAACTGCTCATAATTATATTTAGTGTATAAATGTAGCAAAAACAATATTCACACGAAAGATAGGACAGTAGAATGATAAAAGTACAAAACTTAACAAAAGATTTCGGTTTTAATAGAGGGGTATTTGATATTTCTTTTGAAGTAAAAGAAGGAGAAGTATATGGCTTTCTTGGACCAAATGGTGCTGGGAAAACGACGACGATCAGAATGTTAATGGGATTTTCTCATCCTGATACCGGAATTGCTACTATAAATAATAAGAATTGTTGGAAAGAACATTCAACAATATTAAAAGATGTGGGGTATCTGCCTGGAGAAATAGCTTTACCCGATGGATTAAATGGAGCAGAGTTTATCGAAATGATGAAGAAAATGAAACATGCAGATGATGAAAGAATAAATTACCTGCTTGAAATGTTTGAACTGGACCCTAAACAGAATACAAAAAAAATGTCAATTGGTGATAAAAGAAAACTGGCAATTATTTCAGCATTTATGTCAGATTCTAAAATTTTAATTCTTGACGAACCGACAAGCGGGCTTGATCCAATCATGCAAAATAAGTTTATTGAGTTAATCAAAGCGGAGAAAAAAAGAGGAAAGACGATTTTTTTATCCACACATATATTTGGGGAGGTTGATGCCACATGTGACCGCTTGTCAATTATTAAAGATGGCAAAATAGCTACGACCATAGAAACAAACACATTAAAAAATAACGAAAATAAAATATTCAAAGTAGAATTTTTAAACGACAAAGATTTCAATGAAGTCATCGAATCAAAAATGAATATCGTATATAGTGATAAGATAAAAAGAAAAATAAGGATAGCGGTAAATGATAAAGACATAAATCGCTTGATTAATTTCATATCTAAATATGAAATTAAATATTTTTCTGAATCTAAATTTACACTTGAAGATTATTTTTTAAGTTACTATCGACCTAGAGAGAAAGAAAAAGAATTATGAGCATAATAAAAATTGAAAATTTGACAAAAGATTATGGCTTATCTAGAGGCATATTCGATATTAATCTCGAAGTGGAAAAAGGAGAAATATTGGGGTTTATTGGAACGAACGGAAGTGGAAAAACAACAACCATTCGAAATATCATGGGGTTTATAAAACCCGACTCTGGAAAGGTTAAAATCTTAGATCAAGAGGTGAATTATACAACTGAATATTTGATGAAACACATCGGATATGTACCAGGTGAAATTTCATTTCCAGACATCGGTGATGGAAACGCATTTTTAAAGAATCAAGCAGAAATGATTGGTTTAAAAAACATGGATTATGCGAACTATCTAATAAAAAAACTAGAATTAGATACCAGTGCAAATCTTAAATATATGAGTAAGGGAATGAAACAAAAGACAGCCATTGTATCAGCTTTTATGGGTAAACCCGATATTTTGATTTTAGATGAACCTTCAACTGGACTTGATCCATTAATGAGAGAAAATTTTGTTGATATATTGATTGAAGCGAAAAACCGAGGAGCAACTATTTTTATGAGTAGCCATGTGTTTGAAGAATTGGAAAAAACATGTGACCGTGTTGCCCTGCTTTTAAACGGTAAAATTATTGATACAGTAAATATGAAAGATATCCATCACAACGAAGTAAAGACATATATCATTGGGTTTGAAGGCAATGAAGATTTTCAAAAGTTCATAAAAGAGCCAATTAATTTAATTTCTAAGAAAGAGAAACACTATCAAGTTACAGTAGAAATTATGGACAAAAAAATTAATAGTTTTATGAAAACATTAAATGACTACACCATAAAATATATCAAAGAGGAAAAATACACGCTTGAAAAATATTTTCTAAGAAAGATCATTGAGGTAAAAACAAATGATTAGCATACCGTTACTAAAACAAACAATAAAATCGAATTTTGGTCTTTGGATTGTTTCAACGCTTACCGTTAGTTTGCTTTATATTATTATCAAGATTGCTGTGGGGTCAATCGTTGTATCAGGTAACACTGACCCCAATGCGTTACTGCCTTATATTCAAGCTTTGGCTGCAGAGGGATTAACTCTTGAGAACCTTTTTATAACAATAGGAATTAATCCCGATATTTTAAACGGATTAGCATCGATGGATGCTCATGTCCTTATTAGCATGATATTTTACCCTGTTGTCGGCGTACTGTTGCCATTAGTCTATACTGTAATTGTTGGTAATAAGTTGTTTGCTAGTCAAATTGATAGAGGTTCTTTAGCATTTGTCTTATCTACTCCTATTAAGAGATCAAAAATAGCAATCACACAAATGTCTTATTTCATACTGTCAATTGCGTTCATGTTTATCTTTATCACAGGTGTTGATGTAATCTTGACAATAACGATAGATAATTCACTAGAATTAGAAAAAATATTGTTGCTAAATTTAGGATTATCGTTATTCACTCTTGCGATGGCTTCAATCACATTTATGTTTTCAGCAATTTTTAATTATTCTAAGCATTCTTTATCATTTAGTGGTGGTTTTGCATTAGTATTCTTTATCTCAAAAATTTTGGGATTGTTTGGATCAGATTTATTCATGAATATGGGAATAGGAATTGAGCCAATGGGTTTCTTCAATAAAATCACAATGATATCGTTGATTAATACGTCTTCGATTCTTGATGGAACAAATGACTATATTATACAGTTTGTAATTCTGGTACTTATCTCCATTATGTGTTTTATCACAGGAAGCATCTGGTTTACAAAAAAGGATATACCAGTTTAACTTCTTTAACTCAATAATTTAAACTAATCGGTTTTATAGGAAAGGAGGTTGACACAATGAAAAAACTAGTTATTTTTGATTTGGATGGAACACTAACAAATAATATTAATCTATCAGAAATAATCTATAGAGCAATTTCTAAGAAATATAATCTTAGGGAACTATCAAGTGAAGAAATAAGACGATTGAAATCATCTACAAGCTTGAAACAGTTTTTGAGTGTTGGTATGCCTTTATTTAAAATTCCCAAATTATACAATGAATCTCGAGAAATTGCCTCAAAATACATTGCTGATTGTGTGCTAGTTCCCGGCATGAAAGAACTTTTATTTCGTTTGATAGATAAAGACATTAAACTGGCAATTGTTTCTTCAAATAGTGATGCTAATATTCATAATTTTCTTATAAAAAATGACATAAACTTCTTTTCATTTGTAAGAGGAAAAGCCTCAATGAAAGGGAAAAAAAGGATTCTAAAGAAAATGATCCCCAAAATTGGTTATCAATTAGAAGAAGTCATTTATATTGGGGATGAAGTTCGTGACGTTCGTGCATGTAAGTTGATACCCATTGAAATTGCTGCAGTTGCTTGGGGGTTTGAGGCATTTGACATCTTGGAAAATGCCAATCCCAATTACGTAGTTAAATCAATTGATGAATTAGAAAAATTAATTTTAGGCTAAAAACGAGACATGATATTAACATATTCA
>DIVM01000044.1 GCA_002435835.1 Firmicutes bacterium UBA6132 | reverse complement strand
ATAATCATCGGTAGCAGAATATATTATTGATTTTGCAGAAACCCCACAATAATCCATAATTTCTATTCCAAATGTGCCGTATAGAGCTACATAAGATGCGATGTGAACATTATTCCCAATTTTAATATGACCACTTAATATACAATAATCATCTATTCTTACATCATTCCCTAAAGAAATGTTTTCTGGTGAATATATAGATGTTTTCCTGCTTAATAAAACATTGTTTCCTATTGATTTGAAACCTATATTATTTAATTCTTCTTTACTATAAAAACTATTCATAGTATACTCCTAAAGGTTTTTAATAATTTTGCAAATTTCTTGTACAACATCCAAATCAAGATCACCATAAATAGGCAATGTTATTACCCTATCACTGACATATTTAGCTATTGGAGTTTCGCTTGAATCATAAGTGTTTTTATAACAATTAAATTCATTAATCAAAGGATAAAAATATTTTCTTGCAAACACATTATTATCTTTTAATTTATCAAAAAGTTCATCTCTAGTTAATGGATAATCTTCCGAAACTACAACAGGATAATATGCATAATTCTGTTTAACATTATTATCTAAACTTGGTACTTTAATACCTTTAATATCTTTTAATAATTGTCCATACTCTTCATAAACTTTTTCTCTTTTAGCTATTTCATTGTCAATATATTTCAAATTAACTACACCCATTGCAGCATGGAATTCACTCATTTTAGCATTAAATCCAACTTTGTCTACACTCTCGGCACCTGATATTCCAAAGTTTTTAAATAGATCTAATTCCTTTTCATATAAAGGTTCATTATATGCTAAAGCTCCTCCTTCTACTGAGTGAAAAACTTTTGTAGCGTGAAATGAAAGCATAGAAATATCTCCAAACTCAGTTATAGATTTTCCGTCTATTTCAACACCAAATACATGGGCAGCATCATAAATAACTTTTAAATTATATTTTTTTGCTATTTTTTCTATGCTGTAAACATCACAAGGATTTCCATATACATGGACCGGCATTATTGCTATAGTTCTTTTAGTTATCAAACTTTCAATTTTACTTGTATCTATGGTGTAGTTATCAAATCTAATATCACAAAAAACAGGTTTAAACCCACTTCTCACTATTGCATGTGTTGTTGATGCAAATGTATATGGCGTTGTTATTATTTCACCGCCATTTTGAAACAATGTGCTAAGTGCTGCTTCTAATGCTAAATGGCCGTTTGTGAATAATGTAATCCCCTCTGTTTTCAAATATTCTTTTAATTCGGTCCTGAATTTTTCGTGGATTGGTCCTTGATTAGTTAAATAATGATTATCCCATATTGGTTTTATTTCGTTAATATAGTCTTCTAATGGTGGTAAAGAAGACCTTGTAACATTTACCATATTTGAAATTTTCAAATAATTCACCTCGTCTTTATATATATTTTCTTATTTTTTTTATAATAAACATTAACTTATCTATATTGCTCATTTCATCTTCTTTATATTTCTCATATTTAGAAAACGAAGTATACCCGGTAACACCGGTGAGTTCAAAAAAATCATTATAACTGAATTTATATTTTTTTTGTAATATTTTTTTGCTTTCCTCATTTAGAAACAGATTATACAATCTTTCAATTGCTAAAGAATAATACAAAAAATTCTGTTTATTCTGCATCTTTAAATATAAAAACGCCTGTTCAATGGACAATTCTATATCACTATCTGCATCTTTACATATTAAATCTTTTTTAAAACTACTGATAAAATCCTGTTTACTCAAATTTTCAAAATAACTTTTCATTATTAAAACCGTTTCATTATTATGCCTTATAACATTGGTACCTTTTATAGAACTGGTATTTTTTGCTTTTGAAAGTATTCTAAAGTAAACAAGTTTTTCCTGTAGAATATAAATATTAGTAACTTTAATAATATCTAACCACATTTTAAAATCGGGTAACTGTTTCAATAAAGGATTATATAATTCTGTTTTAAAATATACTTCCTTCCTGATTAAGACACTTGGGTGGCATAAACAATTTTGTTCAAAGAAAAACTTTCTAATCCATTCTGTTCTCTCTCTGTTAATTTGATCAAATATTTCCACATCAAAATACTTACTTTTATTAATGACTTCATTATCTTCATTTATTATATATGCTCTACTAAATACTGCACCGTACTGCTTATTTTCTTCTAAAAATTTGACTTGCATCTCAATTTTTTCTAAATCAAAATAATCATCTGAATTTAAAATTGCAATATATTCTCCTTTAGCTTCTTTTATTGCGTTATTATGATTGATTGCTGCACCTAAGTTATGTTGATTTAATATTATTTTTATTCTTATATCACTATAACTTTTAATTATTTGCAAGGAATTATCCGTAGAACAATCATCTGCTATTATTATTTCTAAATTTTTATATGTTTGATTAATAACACTATCAATCGCATATGACAAAAACTTCTTATGATTATACGAAAGTATTATGACTGTAACCAAAGGCTCAATTTTTATCATTTGATTGTAATCCTATATACATTTCGTTATAATATTTTATATAATCCCCTGAAGTAATTTTATTTACCCACTCAATATTATTTAAATACCAATTTATTGTTTCATTCATGCCCTTTTCAAATGTATATTCAGGTGACCAGCCTAATTCAGTTGTTATTTTAGTATTATCAATAGCGTATCTTCTATCATGACCAGGTCGATCTTGTACATACTTGATTAAATCATCTGATTTATTTAAATTATTAATAATTAACTTAACTATTTCTATATTGGCCTTTTCATTATTTCCGCCTACATTGTATACTTCTCCTACCTTTCCATTAAGTAGAACTGTATAAATTGCCGAACAATGGTCCTTAACATGCAGCCAATCTCTTATTTGCATACCATCACCATAAACGGGCAAATCTTTATCATTTAAACAATTATTAATTATAAGCGGTATTAATTTTTCAGGAAACTGATAAGGTCCATAATTATTAGAACATCTTGTTATATTTATAGGCATACCAAATGTTTCATGATAAGCCCTTACAAACATATCTGCAGATGTTTTTGATGCAGAGTATGGGCTGTTAGGCGATAATAGAGTATTCTCAGTAAACATTCCTGTTTTACCAAGAGCACCATATACTTCATCAGTTGAAACTTGTAAATACTTAACGCCACTCTTATATTCCCTGCAATATTTATCTTGAGGTCTTATATTCCAATTATTTTTTGCCGCCTCTAATAATACTTGTGTTCCATAAATATTAGTCATTAGGAATATTTCAGGTTCTTCAATGCTTCTGTCTACGTGTGATTCTGCTGCTAAATTAACAACAGTATCAATATCATATTCTTTAAATATCTTATCTACTAATCCTTTATCTTTAACATCACCTTTTATAAATTTATAATTACAATTATTTTCTATTTCTTTTAAATTTTCTAAATTTCCGGCATATGTTAGCAAATCAAGATTTACAATGTAATAATCATTGTCTTTATCTAATATAAACTTTATGAAATTACTTCCAATGAATCCTGCTCCACCTGTTACCAAAACATTTTTCATAACACACTCCTATATTCTTTAAAAGATTGTAATTTTAAATCTTTATCTGATAAAATTACATCGTCTACTAAATTAATTGGCCATTGAATATTCAATTCTCTGTCATTCCAAATAATTCCATCTTCATATTCCTTATTATAAAAATTTGTACATTTATATGATATTGTTGCTTCTTCTGACATAACTAAAAATCCATGGGCAAAACCATCTGGTATATAAAGCATTTTTTTATTTTTTGAAGATAAAGTAGCACCAATCCATTTTCCAAAGCTTTTACTGTCTTTTCTTATATCAACGGCAACATCAAATATTTCACCTTCTAAAACTCTAATCAGTTTACCCTGTGAACATTTTGTTTGAAAATGAAGCCCTCTTAATACACCTTTACTTGATTTGGATTCATTGTCTTGGACAAAAATCATATCCAAACCTGCCTTTTTAAAGTTTTCATAATGATAAGTTTCTTGAAAATAGCCTCTGCGGTCTTCAAATTTATCAGATTCTATAATAAAAACTCCTTGAATTTCTGTTTCTATAAAATTAAAATTACCTACAATCACATTCATTCTATCCTTTTCATATTATTTTTCATTCAATATATCGATTAAGTATTGCCCATATGAGGTTTTTAAAAGAGGTTGTGCAATTTCATATAACTGATCTTGTGTTATATATCCTTTTCTATATGATATTTCTTCGATACAAGCAATGTATAATCCCTGCCTTTTTTGAATTGTTTCAACAAAATTACTTGCTTCAAGTAGACTATCATGGGTCCCTGTGTCTAACCAGGCCATACCCCTTCCAAATAAACCTACACTTAACTTGCCTCTTTTTAAATATTCATCATTTACAGTTGTTATTTCTAATTCTCCTCTTGCAGATGGCTTTATGTTTTTGGCTATTTCTATAACATCATTATCATAAAAATATAAACCTGGTACTGCGTAGTTTGATTTTGGATTTTTCGGTTTTTCTTCTATAGATATAACTTGACCATATTCATTAAATTCAACTACTCCGTACGCTGTTGGGTCTTTTACATAGTAGCCAAAAATAACTGCACCATTAAGATTTCGTACTGCATTTGTAAGGGTCTGAATAAAACCGCTTCCATGAAAAATATTATCGCCGAGAACCAATGAGACATTATCATTGCCTACAAATTTCTCTCCTATTATAAAAGCCTCTGCCAAACCATTAGGCTCTTTTTGAATTGCATATGTTATATTTAATCCTAATTTGCTACCATCTTCAAATAACCTTTGAAAACTTGGAGTATCAATTTCTGTCGAAATTATCAATATATCTCTTATTCCAGCCAACATTAGAGTTGATAATGGATAATAAATCATTGGTTTATCGTAAACAGGCAATAGTTGTTTACATATTGGTTTTGTTACTGGAAAGAGACGAGTTCCTGATCCTCCAGCTAATATAATTCCTTTCATTTTAAAACTCCTTTTAGATATTTTAGATTTTTAAATATTCTTTGAGGGCATCCTGCCAATTTTTAAATTTATATATTTCTAATTCATTTAATTTTCTATTTTCTAATACTGAATATTTTGGTCTTTTAGCAGGACGTGGAAATTCTTCAGTTGTTACAGGAATTACGTGTGTATTTATTTTCATACACTTATATATCTCACAGGTTAAATCATACCAGCTGCAACACCCTTCACATGTTCCATGATAAAGTCCATACTCATCAGTTTGAATAAGTTTTTCAATCATATTAGATAGTTCTAAAACACTCGTGGGACTTCCAATTTGGTCATTTACAACTTTAACTGTATCAGTAATTTCGGATAAATTAATCATAGTTCTTACAAAGTTTTTATTCTCACCATATAACCAAGCAGTTCTTATAATAAAAAACAAGTCTGTATTCTCTATTACAAATTGTTCACCTGCAAGTTTCGTTTTGCCATATATACTCTGAGGATTGGTTTTGTCATCTTCATAATACGGTCTAATATTGCCTATACTATTCTTAATTCCTATACCATCAAAGACATAATCCGTAGATATATGAACCAATTTTGAACCTGTACGGTTTGCAGCAATAGCAAGATTTTTAGGTCCAATAGCATTTGCTTTATATGCTGCAGTTTTTTGTTCTTCGCACAAATCTACTGCAGTGAAAGCCGCACAGTTTATTATAATATTTGGCTTGTGTTCACTAATAAATTTTAATGTTTCATCAAATTTAGTAATATCAAGGGTTGTCCTATCAGTAAGTAACAAGTCGTAATTATATTTTAACTTAGCTTGCAGTTCTAATCCAAGTTGACCATTAGAACCCGTTATAAGAATTTTTTGCATACGGCACCTCATTCTTTAATAAAAGAAAATTAGTATATCATTACAGATAATAATGAAAATCATATAATATAAATTGTACTATTAATGTTAAAATTAACAAAATAAAATTTGACCAATTATTTTTATAAATCCATTTTTCCAAATATTATAATTAATAAAAATTTTTAATTTATTTAACTTATTTGAATTATTTAATGATGAGTAATGTTTTATTATACTTCTATTTTTTTCATCAATAATATTGATTGTTGTCAACAATTCGTCAGATTGTGAATAAGTATCATTTAATGCTTTTTTTATAGCATACCCTTTATTTAACATTGTTAGAATATAACTTAAGCTTTTAGCATCTTTCGCTCCGACACAGTTATTACCATGTTGTCTGTAAAGAATTGTCGGTGATTCAATATAAATAATCATTCCAACCGCTGATGCTATTAGCGCCATCCACCAATCATGCATTATTGCACGTTTTGGAATTATTCGAATAAAATTTAAAAGGTTTCTATTAATCATTACTGTGCACCCTGTTACTATATTTTGAACTAACAAATTATTTAATTTATCTCTGTTACTATCAAAATTTTGTAATTTAAAGAAAGAATTATTAATTATATTAAGATTTTCATCAACAACTATTAAGTCACTATGAACTAAGATTGGAAGATTTAAATATTTTTTCTCAGAATCTATCATTTTTTTTAAAGTTAATTCTATTTTATCCGGTAGCCAAACATCATCTTGATCTGACATCATAATATAATCATTTTTTGAGTATTGAAGTAAACTAAAAAAATTATTTTTGGCTGAACCAGAAGATTTGTCTGATAGTATTACTTGTATTTTATCTTTATATTTTTTTTCATATTCTAATATAATCTTTATAGTATCATCAGTTGAACAATCATCTTTAATAAATAAATACCAATCCTTAAATGATTGATTTAATATCGAATCAATCTGTTCTGCAATATATTTTTCCCCATTACATGATGCTAATAAAATATCTATCATCTATTTAACCTTACCCTTCAAAAGAGTCAGCCAATATTTAATTTTAATT
>DIVM01000120.1 GCA_002435835.1 Firmicutes bacterium UBA6132 | reverse complement strand
TGTTCTCGCACTTTTGATTTCCTACAGTACAAGAAGTCTTACAAGCAGATTGACAAGAAGTTTGGCATTCTCCGCAACCTTTAACATTAACATTATCTGTTAATTTCGTTTTGTTTAATGTTTTAATATGTATCATTTTTACCTCCTAAGACAACTTTACACATTATATCATTTCTTAAGACGTTTTTAAAGCATTTTTTTATTTAATAGGAAAGTTTTCATTTTTTAATGGACGGTCCTTTCTTTTATCAGAGCCATCTTTAGGGCTTTAAGGACCGTCCCTTTTTTATATTATTTGATATTTACGCCTATTACTCCGCCAATTATAGAAATAGGAAGATAAATTAAATTTTGTATTATATTTATTTCATCAGCAGATTTCATAATGAATTTTATAATAAATATAACTGCAAAGTATAACATCCATATTTCCATACCCCTTATTAATCCTTTTTCACGAGTGCTTCTTGAATATAACAATGATGTCACAAACATACATAGTGGAACTACAAAATTATAAGCTAATTCAACAGCTTGGTTAGTTGAGAAAAAATACAGGTAAACGGTAAGTATTAAAGATGTAACAAAAATCATCATCATTAAATATAATGAATATTTTACTAATGCCCCTATTTTCATATAAACCTCCATTAATTACAACTTAATTACATTAATATTTTATTCGCTTTTTATAAAAAAAGAACTTCGAATTTCTTTTTTATAATTATTAAATAAACCAAAATACGACCATTCCGTTTGAATGAAAGTTTGTAATTTAAACTTGCAAAATACTTGTTTACAAAATAACAAGTAAATGTTATAATAATTTTGTTGAGACAATTGAATATCGTCTAAAAGGGAGTAGTTTTAAATTATTAGTCAACATCATGAATGAAAATTCTGGCTAATAATCTGCCTAGGTAACCAGACTTTTAGTATATTTTTTTAATTTATAGAAAATATATTAAAGGTCTTTTTTATATAAACCAAAGTAAATGTTTTCTTGCTTTCAATAATTTAACTAAGCATATAAATTGTAAAACAATTTTATGAATATATTAAAATTTTTCAAAAAAAGGAGATTCAAAATGTACTATCAAAGAGGCATTGATGATGTTTGTGCAAAGTTAAAAACTACTAAAATCAAAGGTCTTACTCAAGAACAAGCAAAAAAATTGTATGATGAAAATGGTCCAAATGCTTTAGTTGAACAAAAAGGCAAAACAAAAATACAAATGTTTTTAGCTCAACTTCAAGATACCATGATTTACATACTTTTTGCAGCAGCAGCTATTTCAATATTTCTTCACGAAGTGGATGATGCAATAATAATACTTTTAGTTGTGCTTTTAAATGCAGTAATAGGTATGGTCCAAGAATCAAAAGCTGAAGCAGCACTTGAAGCTTTAAAGAAAATGTCAAGTCCAACAGCAATGGTTAGACGTGATGGTAAAATTGTAGAGATTCCTGCAAGTCAATTAGTAGTAGGCGATATAGTACTACTCGAAGCAGGTCGTGTAATTCCTGCAGATTTAAGACTTATACAATCAGTTAATCTTAAAATTGAAGAATCTGCTTTGACTGGTGAATCAGTACCAGTAGAAAAAGATGCAAACTTCGTAGCTACAAGTGATGTAGGTATTGGCGATCAAATAAATATGGCTTTTTCATCTACAAGCGTTTCATACGGCCGTGGTGAAGGTGTTGTTGCTTATACAGGTATGGATACTGAAATAGGTAAAATTGCAACTATGCTTACTGAAACTCAAAACGAATTAACACCACTTCAAAAACGACTTAATGAATTAGGTAAAGTTCTTGGTATTATTGCCATTGTTATATGCGTAGCTATGTTTGCAATAGCTGTTTTACAAAAACGTGATATTGCTGAAATGTTAATCACTGCAATTTCATTAGCAGTTGCTGCAATTCCTGAAGGTCTTACAGCTGTTGTTACAATAGTTTTAGCTCTTGGCGTTCAAAGAATGGTTGCAGTTAACACTATCGTTCGTAAACTTCCTTCAGTTGAAACATTAGGTGCAGTTTCAGTTGTATGTTCAGATAAAACTGGTACATTAACTCAAAACAAAATGACTGTTACAAAAGTTTACTTAAACGGTCAATTTAAAGATGTAAAAGAATTATCATATGAAAAAGATACATTATTTATGGATGGCTTTGTTCTTTGTAATGATGCTTCAACAGCTAACGATTCAAGAATTGGTGATCCAACAGAATTAGCCCTTCTTGATATGGGTGCTTTAGTAAATGTAACAAAAGAAGGAATTGAAGAAGTTGCACCAAGAATTAATGAACAAGCATTTGATTCTACTCGTAAAATGATGACAACTGTCCATAAATACAAAGACGGCAAAGTTATGAGTTACACTAAAGGAGCTATGGATATACTTCTAAAAAAGTGTGTAAAAATAATAAAAAATGGTGTAGTTACAGATATAACAGAACAAGATTTAAAAGATATTGACCAAGCTGCAGCAGAAATGGCAAAAGGAGCCCTTAGAGTTTTAGCTTTGGGTGTTAAAGAAGGGGATGACTCTGCTAAAGAAGAAAATCTTACATTTGCTGGTTTAGTAGGTATGATTGACCCTCCTCGTCCAGAAGCTAAAAATTCTGTTAAAGA
>DIVM01000234.1 GCA_002435835.1 Firmicutes bacterium UBA6132 | reverse complement strand
TTAGTTCCTGCTGAATAATTCAGCAGGAACTAATTATGTTCATAAGTGATGATTTATTAATAAAGATCATCTTCTTCCCGTAGAATTTGAATAAATATGTTTACTAGATCAGGGTCAAATTGTTTACCAGAATGTAATTGTAATTCTTTTATAGCGTTTTTCTTGCTTATTTTCTTCTTATAAGGCCTTCCGTTTCTCATTACATCATATGCATCGACAATGCTTATGACTCTTGAAATTATAGGGATATCTTCCCCCATCAACCCTTCCGGATAACCTTTACCATCCCACCTTTCATGATGATATAATATGCCTTTTGAAACAATAGACAATTGAAAAGATGATAATGTTATACGATACCCTGTTTCAGGATGCTTCCTAATCTCTTCCCATTCATTTTCAGTCAGCAGTCCGGGTTTCTTTAAAATTTCTTCGGGGGTTGCTACTTTTCCGATGTCATGCAAGCTTCCAAGTAATACAAGTTCATCAAGTTTTCTGCTGCTAAGACCGATTTTTTTCCCTATTTTTAATGCAAAATTTTCTAATCTTTCAGCATGAGCTTCAGTTTCTATGCTTTTCTCATAAAGAGTCTTTTTCAAAGAAGTAACTATGGCACTTGAAGTGCTCTTGGATTCTATGAGTTTATTTGTATACATATTATCTTCAGCTTCTTTAATTATATCTTTAATATCTTGCTCAATATTATTTTTCGTAGAATAGCCAATTGCAATGCTGGTTATTATTTTGGATCCTGTATCTTTATTCTGCTCCTCGCGAATTCTTCTAATAATTTCTTCTGTATTTTTTTCTGTCGTTTCAGGAAGAATTATAGCAAATTCATCCCCTCCCCACCTGGAGATTATGTCACTCGACCTGCAGCATTTCCTAAATATATTAGAGCAGTTGCATAATAATAAATCTCCTTCATGATGTCCAAAAGTATCATTAATAAGCTTCAGACCATTTAAATCCCCTATTATTAAACTAAGTGGAAGATGTCGATTGTCATCTAGTCTTTTTAACTCTTCTTCAAAGAATGCCCTATTGTATAAAGATGTTAGGCCATCATGAAAACTCATATGCCATATTTGCTTTTCAGCCATTTTTCTTTGAGTTATATCTCGGATTACACCTTGCACGTAAGCCGGTTTTGTATTTTCATATATTATGCTGAAGCTTACTTCAGCATAAATACTCTCATTATTTTGTTTTTTAAGTTCAACTTCAACCATTTGTGAATTATTAATAAATAATGATTTGATATTACTATAAATAAATAATTCTTTTGGCACTTTTGCCTTGATTAATTCATCTTTTGATTTATATCCAAGAATCTTAATTAATGAAGAATTAACATCAATGAATTTACCTTCCAGCGTACATATATATATGCCATCAAAAAAATTCTCAAAAAGGAATTTATATCTTGTTCTTTCCTTATCACTTTCAGATAGATGTTCTTGTTCATCTTCAATTTTGCGTATCGTAAGAATTCCGACAGATTTTTCATTATAATTTGTCAATTTATTACATACCTTACATTTAATTAACTCTTTATCTTTTTTTATGCAATTCAGCAAGCTTGTCCGCTCATAACCATATACGGAATTTTTAATTGCTATTAAATAAGAGTCAAGAGTAAATATTTCTCTTAAATCTCTATTTTTTAACTCACCACATTCATAACCCAGAATATTTTCAAATTGTTTATTTACTTCAATAATCACATCCTTATAATAAATTGCAATACCTCCAAAGCTATCATTATCTATTTCGTTAAATTTATATTGATTATCTTTAAAAAAATCTTCCATTTTCTCTCTAATCTATTTTTTAAAAGTTTTAATTTCATATGAC
The DNA here is from genome assembly GCA_002435835.1 of Firmicutes bacterium UBA6132. The sequence goes on along the minus strand of DIVM01000234.1, from coordinate 2,107 downwards.
AATAATTGCTGATTAAATATTTTGTTTTTCGTCTTTATCAAGATTTTTAAAAAGATTTTGGGATCTTTTCAATCGATACATCTATATATCAATTTGCCACTGAATTTCAGATTATTACTTTTTATTTGATTTACTGATATTAATATTTGGATAACCAAATTGTTATTAAAATTTTCGGCATTATGCTCCTTAGAACATTGGACAAAAATTTTTATTTATTCCCTAAAAAATATTTAAAAGACTGTTTGGATTTAGTGGTATATTTTTGCCATCACCCCTAATTAGATATATGCCACTTGATGTACAATAAGGTTTGAACTTCCCACTTGGAATTTCAATTCTTATAATGGGTTTGTTATCCAAATTTTCATAAATGATTTCAATTTCAATCTCAGGTATGCAGCTTATAGCCTTGTTGACGATTTTCAATCTTTCATTATTGCCAATCAGACAGCCTATTACTTTTACCTTACGTACTCCTTTAATATCTATGATTTCTTGCACACCTATAAGTATGGTTCCTCCGTATTCTGAATTTGCAAAAGCAACTAAGTCAGAGCATTGCAAATCTTCTATACATTTCATATAATTAACAGTTAATCCTTTCTGAGAATTTAAAAGCTTTTGGGTGTGCAAAGAAATACCACAATATTCTTTATTTATATGTAATCCTTTAGGCTTTATATCATTTTTCATATGTCATGAATTCTCCTTTTTTGATTTAAAATATAATAAATAAATATGACAGACAATATGGCAAAAATTGTGTTTAACCTATTTGATAGCATATCCAGGGGTAAAAAAGTAATTAGAGTTGTGAATAATTTAAATATCTTAATTGACAAAAAATAAAAATTTCTAGCTAAGCCACCAATGTATAAAACCATTGAAGATATTAAGGATGTAATCATAACTCCCGAAAGGGCTTGAGCTATAGTGTGTCTTTTTAATTCAACTCTTGCCCATACCATAACGGGAATAAGAACAACACTAAATATTGCCCACTTCCCGTATATGGTAATAAATATGATAAAAAAAATTGTAGCATAACTGGTATGAAAACTTATTTTCCAAAATATAGTTATTAAACTTAGAACGGTTAGTCCGATAAGATATATGAGATATATTGTATAGAATAATTTATCAAATTGGATAAACGATAGTATAGCAAAACCTGCCAGCATGCTTAAATTAATAAAAAATAACGGCAAAACTCTTTCTTTTTTCTTTGACATGTGAAGATCGCATATCTTTTTTCTTTTATAAAGAACAAGAATTAATAAATATGGAATTAAAACTAAAAAAACAATAGAAATAAGTAAAGAAGGCAGCTTGATGGATATACTTTCTGTAGAAGAAAAGAAAATTGATAAGAATATTGGTAAAGAAAGAACCGAGCCATCAAATAAATAAGAAATTACTTTGGCACATATTTTTTTACTTAATGAATTATTACTGTAAATATCTTTTTTAAACAAATTCCTTCTTTCGATATTTTTATAAATAGATTTTAAAGACTTAAAACTTTTAAAAATTTCATATTTAAACAGTTTGACTAAATCTTGATATTGTCACTATTTATATAATAATTTCTTCCTTTCCAAATTATGGTGCTGGTTTTCCCCCTTCCTAGCGATAAGAAAATTCCCATAAAAAATATTAATCCTATTGAAACAGGGTGCAATAATACGTCAACCATATTCCCCTCAAATCTGGAAATATAAATTGTTTTTATGATTAGTAATAAAGAAATCTGAATTAAATTCAGGAAAAGAGAATTATTTAGAATATTATAAGAAAAATATTTGAGATTCAATAAAAAATTTATAAGAATTATTATTAACAATAGAAAAATTAACAAGTTATAAATAAAAAATACTTTAATAATTATTACCATATCAATTTGCAGTACTAATTATCAAATATTAATATGAACCGTTTCATTTTATTAAGAAAATAACATTATAATTTTGTTTTGTCAATTTTTTATTGATTTTTTATTATTCTGATGCATTACAAACCTTAAGTTGCCTTAGAAAAATACAATAAAAACAAATCTACATTTTCTATTCCCATTTTTAGGTACCAAATTATACGTCCCCTATAT
>DIVM01000059.1 GCA_002435835.1 Firmicutes bacterium UBA6132 | reverse complement strand
ATTCGACATTATAAAAAAACAATATCTGGTTTAAATATAATGCTTGCAGGTGATTTAAAGTTTGGAAGAACAACTCATTCTTTAGCTTTTGTTCTAGCCAGGTTTAAAGCTAACCTGTTCTTTTCTTCTCCTCCTGGATTGGAAATGCCCGACTATATCGTCAGAAATCTGGTTGAAGATTATGGAGTAAAACCAACAATTAGCCATGATCTAAGAGAAAACATTGACAAAGTAGATGTTATATATATGACTCGAGTACAGAGAGAAAGATTAGTTGAGGTAGATTATTTGAGATATAGAGGTAGTTATATTTTAACTGAAGATATTATGGAAGAAGTAAAAAGTGATGCAATTATTATGCATCCTTTACCAAGAGTTGATGAAATAGTCACTAAAATTGACGACGATAAAAGAGCAGTTTATTTTAAACAGGCATTTTTTGGTGTGCCTGTAAGAATGGCATTAATAAATATTTTATTAGGAGCTGATAGATGAAAACACAACTATTAGTTAGTGGTACAGTTATTGATCATCTTCCGATAGGTTTTGGATTAAAATGTTTAGATATTTTAAAAAGACAAAATATTGAAAAAGCTACTGTTATTATTTTTTTAAATGTTTCGTCTGATTTACTTCAAAAAAAAGATATGATTAAATTGCAGAACTACTATTTAGATGATGAAACAGCAACATATTTATCATTAATTGCTCCTTCTGTTACAATCAATATTATTAAAGAATCTAAAGTTGTTAAAAAGATACATCCAGACATTCCATCAAATATTAAAGGAATCATCAAGTGTATTAACTCGAGATGTATTACAAATACTGAGAATTATATTCCAGAATATGAAGTTAAAATTTCAACTCCTTTATTATTAAAATGCAAATATTGTGAATTTGAATTCCAACCAGGATAAAAATAATAACTCTTTAATTAATTCTAATCTTTGGCACATTATCGTAAGGTTATCGTGGCCTGCTATGATAGCTATGATATTTCAATCATTTACAAGTATTACAGATATTTATTTCTTAGGTAAGCTTGGAAACTCTAATGCCCAGGCAGCTATTGGAATTTTTTCAGTATTATTGATGTATTTAAGCTCATTTAATGTAATTGTAGGAAACGGCTCGGTAAGTGTAATAGCCCAATATTGTGGGGCATGTTTATTTAAAGAGGCAGGAATAGCAACAGTTCAAACAATATTGCTAAAATTCTTAGGTTCTATTATCCTGATAGTTCCGTGTTTAATTTTTTTAAAACCTCTTTTAATACTCTTTGGAGCAAAGGGATTAGCTTTAGACTTAGGCATGAAATATGGTATTATCATTTTACTTGCATTACCATTAATAAACGCTGGTTACACATTTAACACATCATTAAGAGCCGCTGGAGATGCTTTAACTCCAATGTATTTGATGCTATTAACATTAAGTTTAAATATTATCTTAAATTATCTATTTATTTTCGGTTTTTTAAAAAGATTTAATTTAGGTATTATTGGAGTATCTTTATCAACCTTTATTTCGCAGTTTATGCTTTTTCTTATAGGCTTAAAAGTATATACAAGTAAGAAAAAGATAATAAAGATTAATATTATTGATTTTCTTAAGCCAAATTTTAATATTATGAAAAAAATCATAATGATTGGATTACCATCAGGACTACAAGGTGTATTAGTTAGTGTAGCAAGTACAATCATAATTAGATTTATTGCTGTATCAGGTATGAATGCAGTGGCTGCTTATACAGTCGCAACGAGAACTGCTGGAATTGCTATTATGCCAATTTCTGGATTATCTTTTGCTACTTCTACAATGTCTGGTCAGAATATTGGAGCAGATAAACCTGAAAGAGCTGTTAAAGCTACAAATATAGCATTGTGGTTGTCTTTCTTTATTACATTAATCTTTTTTATTGTTTTTACTATTTTCCCATTGTTTTTCCTGAGATTATTTACTTCCAGCAAAGAAGTCATAAATTATGGTAAATTTATATTACCTTTATTTGCTTTTTTGCAAATAATTTCTGCTTTAATTTCAATTTACACAGCACCTATGTTGGGCACAGGTTATCTCAAACCATCTTTTTATATATCAATAATATCTACATGGTTTGTACAAATTCCATTAATAATAATATTAAATAGATTTTTAAAATTAAATGGTATCTGGCTCTCTTTTGTTATTGGAAACTTAGTAAATTTATTTTTGATATATAAGGTATATATGAGAAAACAATGGTTTACAAAAGTAGTTTAAATAAATGAATTCATTCTAAATTTTATTTTAAGTATCTTGAAATTCTTTTTTAATTTCAAATTTTAATAATTTCTCTATTTTATTTTCAGGTGCATTTTCAATCCTATTGATATTATGAGCATAAATTAATGTTGTATTAATATTAGAGTGTCTTCCGAGTACTTGTGCCTCTTGTAATGTAGCTCCTGCCTGCAACGCAAGAGTAATAGCAGTATGCCTTAAGCTGTGAGCACTTAACCTGTTGCTATCGATATTAACATTTCTTAGTCTGTCTTTCACGATTCTTGAAATTGATCTTGTAGTAAGCACTCTGCCTTTGTTTCTTTTACTAAATGACACAAATAAGGGAATATCTCTTTTCTGGTTTTTAATTTTTAATTTTTTTAAACAATTAAAATAATTATACAATGGTTCAAGTGTATCCTCTGTTAAAACTACAAATTCATCTTTTAAATCTCTTCCTTTACCTTGAATCCACAAAACAGGCACTCCGCTCTCCTGCCTGATATCGTCTCTGTTAGCCCTAACTATTTCTATTGTTCTTAATCCTGTTCTTATCAATAGATTTATTAATGCATAATCTCTTTTTCCTATGATATTGCTTGTATCAATATTAGAGAGCAATTTTAATATCTGGCTTAATATAAGAGGATCTTTTCTAAATCCTTTTGATCTCTTGCTTCCTTTTATTCCTTTTGCAGGATTTGGGAAACCGGTTTCTTCTCTCCAGGTGAAGAATTTCCTGACAACTAATATGTAACTGGATATAGTTAAAGGTGATAAATTGTTTTTTTCCAAATATGATTTATAGCTTAGAATATCTTCTCTTGTAATATTATTCTTATATTTTAATTCAATATCCCACCAATGAAAAAAAGCTTTTATTTGTCTCCTATATGTTTCTTTTGAAGTATTTTTTACGTCAATATTTGATATGAATTGATCAATAATATTTTCATAATTGAATTTTTCATCAATTGTTTTTAATTTAGTAGAATTTGAATCAATATTATAGTTATTGCTCATTCTAATTTAAGTCTGAAACTAAATCCTTTAATAAGAGATAATCATTTTTCAAAACTATAGAGAG
>DIVM01000016.1 GCA_002435835.1 Firmicutes bacterium UBA6132 | reverse complement strand
TTTCAATAAGTTCTTCCGCATTTGATAAAACCATCAGTCCAATGTTTAAATTCTTAGCTATTTGTTTATCCCAACCATAGCTGAAAAGCATTACGGCTTTTACCTTACACCCTAAACGCTTTAGTTTTTTAACGGCCTTAGATATTGTATTTCCACTCGAAATCACATCGTCAATAATAACAATAACATTACCCTTCTGTGGCAAATTACCAACAAAATTATTCTTTATGTTGTATTGCTTTTTACCCTTACGGAAAAGTAAGACTTTTTTATTTGTTATATCTCCAACAGCAGACGCAAAGTATGATCCTCCACTTTCAATCCCGCAAATATAATCAACGTTTTTATCTATGTTTTCAGAAAGAATTTTTGCCAATTTTTTTCGAACACGGGGATAAAAAAGGGGTGTTTTTAAATTTATATAAACTGACGCAAAAACTCCAGGCTGCGGTTCAAAGTCATCCCTATCACTTAAGTTCACTACTCCGGGTGTAGAGTAAAATAATTTTATTATTTCATTATTCATAATCAATAATTATTTTAAAAGTATATACAACTTAAGAGTATAACATCAAACCATATAATTTACTATAGGTGTGCTAAGTTTCGGATCTTTAGGCTTTTGATCAATATTAATAGTAATTTGCTTAAACGGTATCCAAAATTCCTTTTTATACTGTCTCAAATGTCTCATTTAAGTATAAAATAGATACATCCTGGAATATTTACGTATGGGCTCACCAGGTTCCAGGCCATAATCCTCAACCAAGCAGAATAAGGGAAAATTAACTATAATATAGCTTATGAGCATTAAGAAAATATACACAGGCGTTATTATTGAAGAAAGTTTACAAGACACATCTGTTATTCAAGAGGTTAAAATACTAGAGACAAAAATAGAGCCGATTACCTCTGAGCATAAAACTCCCTGGCTAAAACAGTGGACATTACACACAATAGAAATAACAGAAGAAAAAGCTGAACAAGTTGCAGAGAAAATAAGTCGTTCATTTGATAAAGAGCATCCAGACTGGTACGCAGACTTTAAAAATGATGAGTATCATTTCATCATTTTTGACAACAAGATATTTAAGGTGGATTTAGCAAATCCAGTTCTCTATAATAATGCAAAAGCCTACTGCATTTCAATTGGAATTCCTGAATACCAAGTAGACTTTGTGCCTGATGGTAAAGTTTGGGAAAGGTAGACAAAATTAATTTACCAAATTTTAAATATTTTTATAATAACAAAGCGAAAACATTAGATGTGGTTTTGCACGGTGGTTCTCAGGGAATGGATTCGGATTTAATAAATAAAATTATTGAAACCTCAAGAAAAAATGGTAATAGTGTGGTCGCCTTTAACTTTCCATATCTTGAAAGGGGTGAAGAAAACTCTTCCGGCCCAGAATTAATCGAGGAAGTTGATGCTTTGCAATCGATTCTTAGTTTTTGCCAGGTAGATAATTTTGATTCGGTTAGATTAATAGGTAAATCATTGGGCGGTGTTGTTGCCGGGCATTATTTAAAAAAGCTTAAGCATGATCAACTGGATAAATTTAGCTTGATAATTTTTGGATACGATATTGGATATATTGACCTAAAATCTTTTCCCGGAAAAATTGTAATTATTCAAGGCGATCAAGACAAATTCGGAGATATTGAAGCAGTAAAAAATGATATGAAGGGAGCAGTTTCAAGAGATGTCGTTTATTTGTCAATCATAGGAGCAGATCATAGTTACAGAGTTCCTGAAACAAAAGAGCCTATTTATGAAGATGAAGCGGTCAGAGTGGCTTTTAAATAATTCCAAAAAAACATTTAAGTATCCATTATTTTAATTATAAGATTCATAAAATAAACAATTCATGAATCCAGTAATAAAAGACTTATTATTTGAACAAGACAGAAAAAAATCGGTCATAATTTCTTTTTTCTACGATTTATTACACTCAAAACGTCCAAACTGGGAAAAAGCTTCTGAAAAAGAACAAATAGTATATTTAATTAAATATTACACAGGTTTGTATTTTTTCGATCTCGGAAATCTATATCATTCATTTATAACCCGGGTTACTGGTCATTATCCCTTTTCCCTACTATATCGCGACAGACTTTTTTATCATGACAACATCAAAGTAATAAAAATTGTGACCAAGATAGAAAAAATTGCTCATAAAGCCGGGATTAATGTATTGGTTTTAGGCGGAGGTATTGAGGACAACAAGGTGGAAATGATTGGTTACCTAGATCAGGGAAAAATAGAAAGACAATCTGTTTTAGATAGTTTAGAAAAAAGACTTCAAAAGCAATTTGGCAGTATTTATATAAGGGACAACGGAGATAATTTTAAAATTCTAATGCCTACTGATTTATTCGATAGTTTAACTGATAAATGAATTAAAGATGTCGGTTAGAGATTTTTTTTCGCGTTCTAATTATTCTACTTAGCCTTGATTTGGTACACTACTATGAAGATGAAAAGACTATAAACTTGCACGCTCAACCTGTAAGAAAAAGAAAACGCAGTTTTACTCAAACCTTAGAATTATTTAATATAATATGACAACAGAAATGAAATCAAAAAAAAGAGAAATTCCTATTAGTGTTTGGCAACGAGTGATTTTAGAAGAAAGTTTAAATGATAAGTCTTTGTTGGATTTGGTTGATGTAGTGGGAACAGATGTGGATAAATTAGAAGAAGAAAATAGGGTAATGACTTTTCACAAAGTTGAAATTCCCAACTCTTTTAAGGATAAGTATATAAAGTTAGTCGAGAATAATATTAAGAAGGGGTTTTATACCCACTTGTGTCAAGGTGGAGAAATGACTGTTATTTTTAATAATAAAGTTTTTTCTTTTGATAAGGATGACTCTAAATTAATCGAGGCAAGAGAATATGGTAAATCGATTGGAATTATTGCAGAACAGATGCCGTTTGAGCATTTAATTGATCATCCATTTGATTAGTTGATTTTGATAAATTTTGGTTTTAAAATTGCGCGTGCAAATAATTGCCTAATCGTTGTGCTGGAGCAAGCGAGGCCGGAGGCCGAGCTAATCAAATGAAGTTCGACATTTTTTTAAATTCTCTAAATTCACCCATTGCCTATCAATAACTACAGCGAAGATGGAAAAAACCAAGTTTAGCCAAAAGATAAGCATAAAATCTTTCAGATAATAAAAAATATTTTAAAATCTTTTCGGCATA